>JBCBZX010000398.1:0-2504 GCA_039815105.1 Pseudomonadota bacterium | reverse complement strand
CCTGACCAAATAACGACCATGACTTCTTGTCGAATGTATAGGGGTTGCGAATACCGTTGAACCCTAGATCTGCAATCGGTGCTTCAAACAAAATCTCAAACAGATCAGGCGTGATGGCGCCGTTCGAATCATCGATGTCCAGGTCAAGGTAGTAGAAACCGCCCACCCATTTCAGCGGCCCATTCTCGCCAGCAATCCGCAATTCTTGGCTGAACTGCTGCGAATCTGTGGTGAGGAAGAAACTGAAATAGTCAGCCGGCGAGGCATCGGAATCCTCGATGTAGTTCCGCTTGACGGATTGGAAATCGGTGATGCTGGTGATGGTGCCAAAGCCCACATCCCAATTCATGGTCGCTGAGGTGCCCCATGTGTCGAGCTTGTTAAAGCCCGTCCGGTCATAATCACCGGCAAACACATCGCCATCATTGTCCACATAGTTGCCCAGCTCGGCGACAGGTTGGCCTGGCGTTAACTGCCCATCTGGAAACAGTGCGGACTGGAATTCAAAGAAGCCCGTCCGAATGTCTTGTTCGCCAAAGCGGGCATTCAGCAAAATGTCGAACGTCTCAGTGGGTTCCCAAAGCAGTTGGATGCGTCCCGCTGTTTCATTGGCATTGTTGAGATCGTTGTCCGGATCCAAGCGGTTCGTCACATAGCCGCCGCCCTGGTGCGTCATCGCAGAGATACGCACGGAGAGTTCATCGGTTATCGGCATGTTCGCAGCGCCCTGGAGGCGCACGCGCTCAAAGCTGCCATAGGCCACGTTGAAGAAGCCTTCGAACTCGTCGGCATTGGGCTTCACGGTTGTGTAGCTGACGAGGCCGCCGGTCGCATTACGGCCGAACAAGGTGCCTTGCGGTCCGCGCAGGATTTCAACGCGTTCCATGTCAAACAGCAGGAAGCCCGCGCCTGAGGTTTGGCTGATGTAGACGTCATCCACATAGATGGCGATGGGGCTTTCAACGTTGGTTGTGAAATCTGAGTTGGCCACGCCGCGGATGGCGATGGAATAGTTTGCCTCACCGTTTGGTTGGATCGTGCTCACGCCGGGCGCGAGGGCCGTGACTTGCTGGGCATTGGTATAGCCAAGAGCTTGCAGCTGGTTGCCGGAGAAGGCGGTGATCGAAATCCCGACCTCTTGGATGTTTTCCGACCGCTTCTGCGCGGTCACGAAAATCTCTTCTGCAAAGATGGACCCTGCCCCATCTTGATCTTGCGCAAGCGCGCCGCTTGCGGCCACAGCAAATGCCATGGACGTGCTCAGCAATAGAGCTGTCTTTGTGTTGGTCATGTTTCCCTCCCTTGACCAATGTTGTCCTTGAATTTTAGTTTTTGGCGCCCGCACCCCCGTCTTCGAGCTGCTCTATAAGAGCGATCAATTCCGCCCTTCTTTTATCTGTGTCGACCCGTAGCGGCGTTTTGCGAAGCTCCCCCACTTCACTGGCAGTATAGGGCTCGAAATCAGCTGGAATATTCTCCTTATCAAAGGTCCACAGCGTCCAATTCACCAGGCTTGCCAGCGCCTTGTCAGTGAGCGGGGCTGTCGACACCCCAGGGACTTGGACCAGAAATTCCCGGCCGCCTGGAACTTTTAAGAACGAGCCAATGACACCGTTCATGGCAGGTGTTGTATCAGCCGTGCCGCTTGCGTCCGCGCGGTGGCAGCCTTGGCATTGGAGAATCCAATCTTGCCGCGCCTTGCCGATATGGCCAACGCCTGGCAGCGAGGCTGGTGGTGCCGCCAGCGCTGCGCTGCCTATGGCGTAGCTGGCAACAGCGAAGAGCAGTGGTTTGGTAAAGCCCATGGGGCGCCTACGACTTTCCAGCGCGTGTTTTAAGGTGGGCTGCCCAGCGTTTGTCGTCCTCGGTCATCGGCGCCAGGGCTTCTTTTTCTGGTTTCTCAGGAGCCTCTGGTTGTGTCTCTGCCTTTGGCGCAGGTTTGGCATTCGGATCAGGCCGCATGGCGACGACCTTTTTGCCGCGAGCCTCAGGGTGTGCTGCCAGGCTGGCGCCGACTTCTTCTGCAGTGAAAGGCTTAGCGTTTTTCGCTCCAGCGATGTCGGTGACCACATAGTTTAAAAGCTTTGCGATCTTCTCGTCACTCAGGCGGCTTTGTGCTGGCATGGCGCCCATATACGTCTTGCCGCCCACCTGAATGCGCCCGATACCGCCGCGCTTGAGAATTAGGGTCAGATATGTCCGGCCTTCTGGCGTCGATGCAAAACTGACGACTTGTTCTCTCAGCGGCGGGAAAGCGCCAGGCACCCCGCGGCCATCGGCCAGGTGACATGCTTTGCACGGCGCATAGAGGCTCTCTGCATGTGCAGTCACTGCAGTTGCCAGAAGTATAATCGCGCTGAGAAGGAGGCGTTTACTCATCAAACGCGACCCCAAGAAGAACGCCGGTGGAGCAATTATAGACAGCCGACTGTGTGCCCAAACACCAGTTGATATCGTTGTTTTTCTGCGGACGAATGACCGGGCGGTCGCCTTGGTTGGTGTTG
>JBCBZX010000352.1:0-3079 GCA_039815105.1 Pseudomonadota bacterium | reverse complement strand
TTGGTGCTGAGGTCAAGGTGTTCCTGCCGATTACACCGACCGAAGCGATGACGATTGTCGCTGCGTTCGAAGACTACGGGGATTGGGTGTCTCCACCACCGGAGAATGTTGTGGTCGATAATTCACCCAGAGACGCCGGCGATTTCGGGGTCGGTTCTCTGGTCTCTTACAAGGAAGGCGAAACCGACGAAATCGTTCACCTGGACCCGGCGGCTTCAATGGTCGCCAAGCCACTTTGGGCACCTGATGCGTTCGAAGGCCATCAGGGCGTAGTGATCGTCACGCCAGCCGAAGGCGGCTCAATCATGCATATGCGGCGGTATTTTGAGACCACGAGCATGCAGGGCTGGATGATGTCGAAAATGATGCCGATGTTCATGGAAGGCAGCGCTGAGAACCTCGTAGAGATTTATGGCGGTGAAGTTCTTTGAATGTAACCGCACGGGTTTTGGAGGAAGAATAGACCGCGCCGCGCAGATCAAGCGCGGCATGGCTTCTGGTTTCATTGCATTCGGGCACTAACCATTTCGTGCTGGTGCGGCGAACGACAGGTTTGAAGGGTCGAGATGCGGTAGCCAACGGCGGCAATGGGCCGGTTCTACATCACTGCGATCAGATCATGACAGCACTACGTCGCATCTGCTCCGATAGCCGCGAAGAGCCCATTGCAGAAGTCTTAGGTCTGTGCTGCACGTGCATACAGAGCAAATTTGCTGCGTTCGCATCATCGGTGCCTCTGTAAACCAACGTGAAGATCGGCCATTCGGGATGTCCCCGCAGTAGGCCCGCAACTCGTGTTGCGACTTGGGAAGAGGCGTTGATCCTGTCGTTCCCTCGGAACTGAGCTGATCCGAACCGAGGTCACGCTGCGACCATCAGCAGTTCATGATGATGTAACTGCCTCACGTTGAGACTTTTGTTTTTGGTGCTTTTAACGAGCGCCATAATGGAAGACACTCTGAAAGAAGCATAAAAATCGGGAGGCATTTGGCTAAATCGTCGTCTACTCCTATCGGTTACGAGTGATAGCAAGCGACGCCTTGACTGGTTTCCAGAATGGCCCCTCGAGGCGGAGCCATGTTACTGGAGAGTTCAGAGTCGCAGAGGAGCGTGCGCATCACGAGCGCAATCTCGTGTGAAAAAATGATGGTCGGATCTTTGAGACTTTCCAACAGTTCGGTAAGTCGGTTTGAAAGCTCCGCCAAACCTTCCCCTGCGGGTGCATTGACATAGGTCGCAAAATCTTCGGTCAGTTGCACTGCCAAATCGGGATCAGAGGTAAACCGATCTTCGTGACAGGTTGGCTCCCATTTGCCGCAACCAATTTCGATCAAACGCTCATCTATCAGGAACTCCTCGTTGCTAAGCGCCAGACGCGCCGTCTGCTGCGCCCGGCCGAAGGGGCTGCAAAACACCTGATGGTTCTCGAGGCCATCGCGCAACTGACTCAATATCTTTCCTTCCCGCAGTGCCTGATCACGACCCTTTGACATAAGGGGAGAGTCCAACTGCCCCTGGATGCGGCCCTTTAGGTTCCATTCGGTTTCTCCGTGCCGCAGTAAAAAAAGCTGAAATGGTAAGGTAAGTGTGTGTGAACTATTCATAGATGGCCATTAAACGCTTGCACTTATGGGTTTGCCTGCCTTTGCAGGCTCTCGATCTTGATGCAATTGCCAGAGTGTATTCCTTCAACTTGCTCACTGGTCGCGGCTGGATGCTTTGAGCTTTGCATCGTTACAGGTGACCTAACAGCATTCCAAAATGCGAAGGCCCTGCTTGACAGGAAACTGGTGCTGACGGGCATAGCTAGTGCTTCACGTCAGCCGGTTGCCATGATCAATGTATGGGCGACCATCGATTACGTTACGCCGCAATTCCTGTGAGTAGCCAGCGTGGTTTGCCTGTGTGACGTCGACTTCATGCGTCGCCGCAGGGGTTTCAAAAAGTGGCAGCGGTGCGCCGGCGGCGGACATGGGAAACCCGAGTAACTCAGCCACTGTAGGTGCGATGTCTACGAGGCCCACCGGGCTTGCGTCCGTGCCACGCCGCCCGTCCGGGGTCTGCACTATCAAGGTCGTTGTAAGTTCATAACGGTTCAAGCCGCCGTGAATTCCGCAACCCAGCTCGACATCGGAGATGAACGTGCACTGACCGGGTAACCCCCATTTGTCCGGCTCATCGGAGGCGCGCATTGTGAAGTATAGGTCTGCGTCACGGGCATGGCCGTGCATCACAAGCGATTGTGGCAAAGCTCCAGGCAAGCGTTCGACAAGATCATCGCGCGCAAAGATCAAACCAATATCTTCACGGTTCATCAGCCAGTCACATGCGGCAGCGCATAACCCGCTATCGCCATTTAGGCTCCGAATTTCTGACATAGACCCGGTTGTAAGTCCAAGTTTGTGCTCTGGTTCCGGCAGATGGCTCGCAGGTAGTCCATCCGCCTGCATTGCGGCAGTGATATCGACCTGGCGCGTGGTTGTGATCTGGCCATGATCTGACATAGCAATCACGGCTGTGCGCCCCGGAAGCTTTGAGATCGCATCAAGGACGTTGCCAAAGACCTCATCTGCAGATCGGAGCACTGAATGTGCCTCGGGCGACCCAAGGCCAAAATGGTGCCAGGTCGTATCAGGCTCTACGAGCCAGAGCAGCGCGACGTCTGGCACATCCCCGGTGAGAGTCGAACCGACAAAGACACGCCCCGCGTATTCCAGCGACGCCAGTTTTGGGATGTCTTGTGGGGGCAGTGGGCCGTGTTTTGACACCATCTGCCGGACCGTTTCGGGCGTTTGGGTCGACGCTTCGCCGTGGATCGAAAATGTCTCTTGCTGCAAGGCCGCAACATCATGGTTTACGAGGTACGCCGCGCCAGCCGAGCCGCAATGGATCGCTTCCATCCGCTTGCCAGCCGCCGCCAGGGCGTGACCGAGGCTTTCGCAGGTCACGACGGGTTCACAGACTTTCAGCCGGGACAGATGATCGAACCTCGCGGTATTCAGAGCGCGGCCTTGCACAAGCTCCGGGATGTGAAAGGCGTTATTCACAATCCCATGGGTCATGGGCCAATGCCCAGTGG
>JBCBZX010000252.1:0-4482 GCA_039815105.1 Pseudomonadota bacterium | reverse complement strand
CGTCGATCGCCGCCGTCAGCTTTTCTTTGATATCGTCAGTCAGTGCGGCCTTGTCCCGAATATCATCGAGCAAGGCCTGATCTTCGGAGCGCAGCTTGCTCAGAAGACCTTGTTCAAACGGGCCGACCTCACGGACTTCGAGATTGTCGAGATAGCCGCTCACGCCAGCATAGATCACCGCAACCTGCTCTTCCGTCTTAAGCGGAGAGAATTGGGGCTGTTTGAGCAGCTCTGTGAGACGTGCACCACGGTTCAGCAAACGCTGCGTGGCGGCGTCGAGGTCCGAACCGAACTGGGCAAAGGCCGCCATCTCACGGTACTGGGCCAACTCACCTTTGATCGAACCGGCCACCTGCTTCATCGCCTTGATCTGCGCGGAGGATCCCACGCGGGACACCGAGAGGCCCACATTCACCGCCGGGCGAATGCCCTGATAGAACAAATCTGTTTCCAGGAAGATCTGACCATCGGTGATCGAAATCACATTGGTCGGAATAAACGCAGACACGTCATTGCCCTGGGTCTCGATGACCGGCAGCGCCGTCAGCGAACCTGAGCCGTTGTCTTCGTTCATCTTGGCCGAACGTTCGAGAAGACGGGAGTGAAGGTAGAACACGTCGCCGGGATAAGCTTCGCGGCCCGGCGGGCGGCGCAGCAGCAATGACATCTGGCGGTAGGCCACGGCCTGCTTGGACAGATCGTCATAGCCGATCAGCGCGTGCTTGCCATTGTCACGGAAATATTCGCCCATGGCGGTCGCAGCAAACGGTGCCAGGAACTGCATGGGAGCCGCATCAGATGCGGTGGCCGCCACGATGATGGAGTATTGCATGGCGCCGCGCTCTTCGAGCACTTTCACCAGTTGCGCCACTGTGGAGCGCTTCTGGCCGACGGCGACATAGACGCAGTAGAGCTTTTTGCTCTCATCATTGCCTTCGTGGAGCGGCTTCTGGTTCAAAATAGTGTCCAGCAGAATGGCTGTCTTGCCCGTCTGGCGGTCACCAATGACCAGTTCACGCTGGCCGCGGCCAACCGGGATAAGTGCATCAATGGCTTTCAAGCCAGTGGACATCGGCTCGTGCACGGAGCGGCGGGGGATAATGCCCGGTGCTTTCACGTCCACACGGGCGCGCTGTTTGGCCTTGATCGGGCCCTTACCGTCAATTGGGTTGCCCAGGGCATCCACGACCCGGCCGAGAAGCTCTTCACCCACGGGCACGTCCACGATGGCGCCCGTGCGCTTGACGGTGTCGCCTTCTTTAATGGCGCGGTCATCGCCGAAAATCACGACACCGACATTGTCGGTTTCGAGGTTCAACGCCATGCCACGAATGCCACCGGGGAATTCCACGGTTTCACCAGCCTGAACATTGTCCAGACCGTAAACGCGGGCGATACCATCGCCAACTGAAAGAACCTGACCAACTTCGGTCACTTCGGCTTCCTTGCCGAAATTCTGAATCTGGTCCTTGAGGATTGCGGAAATTTCCGCGGCGCTAATGTCCATCAGCCGACCTCTTTAAGTGAGAGCTTGAGCGAGTTGAGTTTGGTGCGAAGCGATGTGTCGATCTGGCGGGAGCCAACCTTCACCACGAGACCACCGAGAAGAGCAGGATCGACGGACTGATTGAGCGTCACGTCCTTGCCGACCACAGATTTAAGAGATGCTTTTAGGTCTTTGACCTGGGCGGCGGAAAGTTTTTTGGCCGATGTTACATCGGCTGTGACTTCACCGCGATGCTCAGCCGCCATTTCCTTGAAACGCTGGACCATGCCAGGCACAGCGAACAGACGGCGATTGCCAGCAACGACGCGAATGAAATTGCCCACCAGACCGTCAATCTTTGCCTTTTTGAGCACAGCGTCGATTGCGGCGACCTGCTCATCCTTGGAGAAAACCGGACTCGACAGCAAACGCTTAAGGTCTTTGCTGGAGCCAACCATGGTTTGAAACTTGTCGAGGGATTTCTCCACCTTGGCAAGGGCTTTGCCTTCCACGGCAAGGTCGAACAAAGCCGATGCGTAGCGGTCTGCTACTTCTGACGTTGGAGATGCTTTATCAGCCAATTTTGTCCTACCCAGTTTTGCCCAGTACGAGCTTAATCGCCACAGGCTTGGTGCCTGCTCATATTCAGGTGTCGCGCGCTTTGAAGAAGTGCCACCTATCTGGGCCTTCACAAAGCTTCATCACGCCGATTGCGATCTGGTTGCCCGACCGACTTTGGTCTGGAAGGCCTGCGCCCACCGTTCAAAATCGAGGCCCCACTAGCATAGGGTTTTTGGGGCGGCAATGGCGTGAGGCCGGGCAGGCGCAAATCTTTCGTCGCAGATGTGCTATACTGGCGACAATCCCATGGCCAACAACAGTGTCGCAAGTGCAGCCATGAAGCTGTTCGCCAGCAATTCCAATGGGTGTGCCCCGCTAAACATTTCAGTTGCCGGCCAAAGAGCCGCAAGGCCCAATGTTGCTTCAAAAATCATGGAACCGATATTGAACGTGTTGAAGCCCCCGAGCAGTTTGGGGTCCAGCAGCATTGAGACAAAACGCCCAAATGCTGTGAATATCCAGCCGGTCGCCAGGGCCGCAAATATGAGGGGTTGTTGCAGCAACAACGCCAGAAGACCAACCCCCAGATAGAATCCGGCCATCGTGCCCCGGGCTTCGGACAAAGCGCCGGGCACGTCGGGCAAGGTTTGCAGGCGCAGCAGCTTAAGTGAAAACGATGGCGCAACGAGCAGGCAAATGCCAAACAGGACCGTAATCAGCGCCGAGATGGATGCCACACGTTCTGGCCAGGTGAAGGGAATTGGGATTCCGAGAATGGTGTCCATCTAAAATATCTAGCCGCTCTTGCTGGAGTTCAGGGACGTTCGAATGTCCTCAAGTTTAGTGCGCTGTTGGCCGGCAGCATCAAAATTCTCCTGTGACAGCCATGCCTCGAACGCTGCGCCTATGGTGGGCCATTCATGGTCGAGCATGGAAAACCAGGCCGTATCGCGGTTTTCGCCCTTCGCAATCTGGTCTTGCCGAAAGGTTCCTTCATAGGTGAAGCCAAGCCGCTGGGCGGCGCGCATGGACGGCTTGTTGCGGTCATTGCACTTCCATTCATAGCGGCGATAGCCCAGGTCTTCGAAGCAATATCTCATCAACAAATACATGGCTTCCGTGGCCTGGGGCGTGCGTTGCAAGTGGTGTGAATAGGCGATGAAGCCCACCTCCATGGACCCTGCATTTGGGCGAATGCGCATTAGGCTGGCCATACCAACAACTGTATCCAAAGTAGCATCGCGGATGACGACAGTTTGCCAGGGTAATTTTTCACTGACTTGTGCTGCCGCAAATTCTGCCGTGAACTTGTCGCGCTCTTCATCGCCATAGGGGCCCGAATTGCCGAGCCATCGCCAAATGTCCTGATTGTCATCTCCACCCAGGCAGGCGAACAGCCCATCTAGGTGTCGCGCCCAGTCCAGGCGTTCCAGCGTCACAAATCGCCCCTTGGCGGATTGAAAATCCGGGTTGGGAAAATCGGTTCCGAGCAAAGCCCTGTTCAAGTCATGAACCTCCCGCAGCCTGACGCCGGACCCCGCGCTCCCGGTGAAGCAGGTAGAGCCCGCTTGCGACGATGACCGATGCTCCCAATGCGGTCCAACCATCGGGCACATCGCCAAAGACGAAGTAGCCGAGCCCCACCATCCAAAGCAATTGGGTGTATTGGAACGGTGCGAGTTTTGACGCGGCTGTGAGCTTGCTTGCCATGATCAGCAGTAGATGTCCTGTCAGGCCGACAAGGCCTGTCAAAAGAAAGAGCGATATCTCCAGCGACGCGGTGGGCAGCCGCCAATCGAGCAGTGCCAGCGGCAACATTAAGAGCGATCCGAACAGGGTGGGATAGAAGTTCAGACTTTGCTGGGTCTCGCTGTTGGCCAGTTTCCGCGTCATGACAGAATAGAGGCCGTAGGTGAGCATGGCGCCTACCGACAGCAGGATTGGTGGCGTGAAGACGTCGCTTCCGGGCCGCACGACAATCAGCACGCCTACGAAACCCACTAAAACGGCGGCCCACCGCCGCGGCCCCGCCCATTCTCCTAAGATCGGCCCCGCCAACGCCGTGATTGCAAGGGGTGTAGCGAGGAAGATGGCCACCGTCTGGTCGAGTTGCAGGAACTGGAGCGCGGCAAAGTTCAGCAGTGTTGTGGCTGGCAGCAGTGTGGAGCGAAACATCTGCAGTCCGGGTCGCGCCATGGCCCAGACCTGAGGATTGGACCACGCTTTGAGAACCGCGATCAGGATGATCCCGTGCACGGCGAAGCGAACCCAGACCACCATGGCCGGGGCAAAGCCAAGACCGACCAGGTATTTCCCCGCCGCATCGAGCACTGAGAAGAGAGCGTAAGTGCCGCAAACCATGGCAATGGCGGCGGTGGGTGTTGCCGTGTCGTCGAGATGCGAGCGGTGGAGCGTAGTCGCAGACATGGCTGTTT
>JBCBZX010000223.1:0-5150 GCA_039815105.1 Pseudomonadota bacterium | reverse complement strand
TGCGCGATTGGCGCAGCGCTGTCTCCCACTAAGGCGCTAAGGTGCCCACCCATTGCAAGAGGGTCGATCAGAGTTCCGTAGACGTCGAATGCGTAGGTGATAGTCATGGGGCGACCCTATGTTTGGGGTGGGCTGATCGTCCATACCTGCTAGCCTGTCTGCATGGAAATTCTGAACACCTATCCAGACCACGAGAAGGTCTCAGCGCCAGCTTTTGCGACCGCGCCACCACGCAACCTGTGCACAGATTGTGGCGTATCGCGAATGAGCGACCCCAGCAAATGCGGCGCCGCGTGCCAGTTCATCGCTCCCGATTATCCGGCTCTGGAAACGAAGGTGCATGGCCGCCCCCGCACTTTAACCAATGACAATGAGCTGTTTTTCGGACCTCATCTCGCGATGCATCGCTCCTCGCTGGTGCAGCCTGCACCGGGGGCGCAGTGGACTGGCCTGACAACGCGACTGGCGCAAGGCTTGTTGGAAAGGGGAGAGGTTGATGCGGTTCTGGCCATGGCGCCTGACCCGGAGGACCGCTGGAGGCCGCGGCCTGTAATCGTCACCGAAGCTGAAGATATGGCTTTGTGTCGCGGCATGCGGATGGGATACGCGCCCCTGCTTGCCCTGCTCGAACCCGCATTGGCGGCGGGGCACAAGCACATCGCGGTGATTGGAATTCCATGTCAGGTTTACGCTTTACTCGCCCTTCAGGAAGAGCTCGGCTTCGACGAGATCACGGTGATCGGGACGCCTTGCTCAGACAATACAACCACGGAAAATTTCCATCAGTTTCTAGGGCTATTATCCGACGCACCTGAAACGGTGAGCTATTGCGAGTTCCGGGCCGATTACAAAGTTGAGCTGCGGTTCGATGGTGGTGCGCAAAAGCTCATTCCGTTTCTCCAGCTTCCATTGTCCGATCTGCCTGGAGATTTTTTCCCGCTCACCTGTCGAACCTGTGTGGATTACACAAACTCGCTGGCGGATATCACCGTTGGCTACATGGCCGGGCAGGGTGACCAATGGCTCATTGTCCGCAATGCCCGGGGTCAAGCGGTTTTGGACGCGCTGGGAGATGAAGTGCGTCTCGACCCCATCGGCACACGGGGAAAGCGCAGGGGTGCTGTGGCTGGCTTCAAAACCAACACTGAGCTGGCCGCAGGTGGCCTGCCTTTGCGCCGCATGCCCAATTGGATCAGGCCGCTTGTGTCATGGCTTCAAACGCGCACCGGGCCGCAGGGTTTGGAGTTCGCCAGAGCTCGCCTTGAGATGAAAGCCATTGAGACTGTGCTCCATTTGCGCGCCCGTCTGCCGAAGCGCGTGCGCCACATGGTGCCAGCTCACGTTTGGAAGTTGGCCGCCGAGTACGATCTTGAGCCGTCAAATGACGAGCTGCCCAGACCTGCTGATCATCGCGGCCCGCTTGCCAGATAAAGCCTGACGGACTGTTCGGCGGCCCGTGCCAGAAGGTACTCCGTCTGCGCCATGGATTGCTCCAAGGTCATAGGGCCATCTGCCAGCGCAAAGCTGGCGGTCAACCCCTCATCCGGTAAGGCACCAAGGTCGGAGCCGATGCTCCCCGCGAGGGCGATACAGGGAACGCCCTGTGCCTTTGCGAGTCGAGCCACACCTGCCGGTGCCTTTCCAAACTGGGTCTGGTCGTCGATGCGCCCCTCACCGGTGATGCAAAGATCTGAACCTACCAGCGCTTTCTCCAGTCCCACCAATTCAATCACCAAATCTATCCCGGAGCGAACGGTGCCGCCTGCAAAAGCCACCACGCCAAAACCCAGGCCGCCGGCGGCGCCTGCACCGGGCGTTTCAGCCGCGGCGATGGAAAGATCGCGCGCAACGGTTTGGGAGAGGCGTTCAAGACCGGCGTCCAATTGCTGGACCATGCCCGCATCGGCGCCCTTTTGAGGGCCAAAGACCGCCGACGCGCCTTCGTCTCCGCAAAGCGGGTTGGTCACATCTGACGCGCATTCGATGGCCATATCGGCTAGGCGTGGATCTACCAAAGAGGTATCAATGGTTTCAAGTTCGGCTAAGCGGCTTGGCGTTGCAGGCAGCACGTCGCCATTGGCTGCTAGAAACCGGTAGCCCAACGCCGCCGCAAATCCGATTCCACCATCATTGGTGGCACTTCCACCAAGGCCTATAATGATACGTTTTGCACCGGCATTCATGGCCGCGACCACGAGCTCGCCGGTCCCGAACGAACTTGCCTGGAATGGATCAAGGTCAGCGGGGTCGAGAAGCGCAATTCCCGATGCCAATGCCATCTCAATGATAGCTGTTCCGTCGGTCGTTAGCGCGTAGGCAGCATCCACTTTGCCTCCTAACGGGCCGGTCACGGATTCGTATTTTATCTGTCCATCGAGGGCGCTTGCAGCCACATCCAGCAGTCCATCACCGCCATCGGCCACCGGACATATGGTCAAGTTTGCAGTTGGGCACGCGCGCATCACGCCTGTCGCAATAGATTCAGCTGCCGTCGAGGCCGACGCGCATTCCTTGAAGGCATTGGGGGCAATAGTGATTTTCAAGTTGAGGCCATTCTAGACTTATGAAACTGCTGACGCGCGAACACGGTCTGGTCACGAGGGTGTTAGATAAGGTTTTATAGCGCGAAAAGGATTTAGTGCTTAGTTTGATTTCATGGAAAACGACTCCAAAACTCTGGGTGGGCGCAAAATGGACCAAATTGTTCTTGGTGAGCGCGATGACACTTGCACCGAAGCTGGCTGCATTGACGAGCTGGTTGCCCGTGCTGCCGCGCTGGGCTTCTCGCGCGGTGAGTTGGAACGCCTGGCGGAAGTTTATGGCTTGGAGTTTGCTAAAGACATGGTCGCTCGCAAGCATTTGTAGCCGCCTTGTCAAAGCTGCGGTGGCTGCCTAGTTCGTGGGTCAGTTAGCCACAGGATTCCACAATGCGTGCCCAGCCCTCCGCCTCCCATTTTATTAACGGTCGATATGTCGAGGATGAGACGGGCGAAATCATTGAGTCGATCTATCCCGCCACTGGGGAAACTATCGCCAAGGTTCATAGCGCAACTCCGGATATTATTGCACAGGCCGTTGAGAGTGCGCGGCGTGCGCAGCAAGCCTGGCGATCTACGTCCGGCCAGGAGCGCAGTCGCATTTTGAACCGTGCCGCCGATATCATCGAAGAACGCAATGGTGAGTTGGCCGCTCTTGAAACTCTCGACACAGGCAAGCCGCTTCAGGAAACACTTGTGGCCGATCCCATGAGCGGCGTTGAAAACCTACGCTATTTTGCAGGTATCGCGTTGGACCTCACAGGCGAAACGCGCCAACTGGGCGCCGAGGCCAATGGCAGCTTTGTCTACACATTGCGCGAGCCAGTGGGTGTTTGCGTTGGTATTGGTGCGTGGAACTATCCGATCCAAATCGCAACTTGGAAATCAGCACCTGCGCTTGCTGCAGGCAACGCGATGATCTTCAAGCCGTCGGAAACCACGCCCCTTACCGCCCTCAAGCTTGCGGAAATTTACGTTGAAGCTGGTTTGCCGGCTGGGCTTTTCAATGTGGTGCAGGGTGCGGGTACGGTTGGCGCCGCACTCTCGGGGCATCCGGGCGTCGATAAAATCTCTCTCACTGGCTCGACTGCCAGCGGCGCCAAAGCCATGGGGTCGGCGGCAACCAACGTGACGCCGGTGACGCTGGAGCTGGGAGGCAAATCGCCTTTGATCGTGTTCGATGATGCCGATATCGAAAACGCCGTTTCAGGGGCCATGCTCGGTAATTTCTACTCCACCGGGCAGATTTGCTCCAATGGCACCCGGATATTCGTGCAGGCAGGCATTCATGATGCTTTTGTCCAGCGCTTGGTGGAACGCACGGAAAAAATGGTGCTTGGTGACCCCTTGAACGAAGCCACACATATCGGCCCGCTGGTGAACCGGGCGCAGTACGACCGCGTGCTAGGGTTCATGGAAATTGGCAAGGCAGAAGGAGCTAAACTTGAGACGGGCGGCGGCAAAGCGCATGTCGATGGTTTTGATAGCGGCCTATTTGTGCAGCCCACCGTGTTCAGCGGCGTTGAAGATGGCATGACCATCGCGCGGGACGAGATTTTCGGCCCGGTTTTGTCCGTGTTGCGTTTTGAGGAAGATGAAGAGGCAATTGCGCGGGCAAATGCGACCGACACAGGCCTTGCTGCCGGTGTTTTCACCAACAATCTCGCGCGGGCCCACACCACAATTGCAGCTTTGGAAGCCGGCACGTGCTGGATCAATAATTACAATCTCACGCCGGCTGGCATGCCATTTGGCGGGGTGAAACGATCCGGATTTGGCCGCGAGAACGCCAAGGCGGCTATAGAGTCGGTGACGCACATCAAGTCCGTTTATGTGGAATTGGGCGATGTGGACGCGCCGTACTAGGCCGGTGATCTCTTGCCATAGGCGATGAAGGGCTCGTTTCTGTAACCGGCCTTACCATAGGTGTAGACTTTGCCATCAGCTGTTTCGACAGCGCCACCGGCTGCCCTCAGCACCGCATCTCCAGCTGCCGTGTCCCACTCCATGGTTGGACCAAAGCGCGGATACACATCTGCCTCGCCAGTCGCCAGAAGGCCGAATTTCAACGAAGAGCCAATGGAGCGCGTTTGTTCAATATTCTGCGCGTGAAGCCAATTGTCGGTGGCTTCGTCGCGGTGAGACAGGCTGGCAACGGCCAACCTGTCGGCTGGTGGATATCTTGCAAAAATAGCTTGGCCGTTTTTGTAGGCGCCTTCACCCACCGCGCCTTCAAAATATTGATCGAGTGCGGGCGCGTAGACAACCCCTGCGACGGGCGCTCCGTTTTCGATGAGACCGATATTCACCGTGAAAGCGCCTTGGCCATCCGTGTGTATGAATTCGCGTGTGCCGTCCAGTGGATCCACCAGAAAAAACTGCGCGGGGGCGGAGTTGGTATGGCTGGCCGAATTTTCCTCGGAAACGATCTGGATGTGTGGTGCATGTTCTTCCAACGCTCGCGTCAGAATGGCGTCGGCGGCCAGATCTGCCCGAGTTACAGGCGAGCCCTGACCTGGCGCTTCAGCATGAGCCACAAGGTCTGGCAGAGCCAGGCCAAGTCGAGTCAAATCGTGTTCGGCATCCGGCGGAAGTCGCTGTTCATCTACGGAC
>JBCBZX010000289.1:0-3998 GCA_039815105.1 Pseudomonadota bacterium | reverse complement strand
TGAACGAAGCCGCGCCGCTGGCGTGTCGATGATCCCAACAAGCACCAGCGCCGCAGGACAGCTCGGCAAGGTGCTGCCCGACCTATCGGCTAGATTGACGGTGGCCGCACTCCGCGTACCCGCCATCAGCGTTTCGGCAATTGATCTGGTGCTGCAACTCTCTGACTGGCCGACTGACGATGTGAAAGACACCATTGGCACCATGGTTCGGACGTCAGGCGTCATGGCGTCCGTGGATGATGCCTGTGTGTCCTCCGACCTGCGCGGACGCCCGGAATCTCTCATCCTCGCAACGCGCGAAACACAAGTTCTCGAAGACAAGCAGATCAGACTATTTGGCTGGTACGACAATGAATGGGGGTTCTCGGCCCGCATGCTCGACCTGGCCCGGCTCATGGCTGACAGAAAGACCGCGCCATAACGCTACTCCCGTAACCTGCAGTGTCCACCGCCGACCTGCAACGTAAGATGGCGGTCATTACCAACGGCAGGGCGGCTTTGTTCAAGCAGTTGGCCATGCCCGACTGGGCCGGAGCGCATTCGCCCTGAAACCGGCCAAGGCAAGAAACGTCAGTTGCCGCCTATCGGTGGTGCGTCTTCAAAGAAAATGCGCCCCTAGATGGGGCGCATTGACCCTATATTGGGAGGACGGACGATCAGCCCGCCTTTCGTGAACCGTGATCGGGCGTTGGTGGCCAATCACTCGGTCTTGCTGGCCAAACCTGTTCCGTGGCCGGACAGACCGCCAGACACCTCTTCCGTTGCCTCGCCCTTGAGCTCGTCTGGCAGAACGAGGTTGAGAACAATGGCGATCAGCGCCGCTGGCAGCAGACCACTGGTCATCAGGATGCGCAGTGTGTCGGGCAGATATTGCACAGCTTTTGGATCGAGCTGGAGGCCAAGGCCAATGGACAGAGCGATCGCAAAGATCACCATGTTGCGACGGTTCCAATTCACATCTGATAGCATCGAAATACCTGCAGCCACGACCATGCCGAACATGACGATCACACCGCCGCCAAGAACTTCGATGGGGATGGTGCGGATGACCGCGCCAACCTTCGGAATGAGACCACATAGGATCAGGAAGATTGCGCCGATGGTCACCACGTGGCGGCTCATGACACCGGTCATGGCGATGAGGCCTACATTCTGGCTGAACGAGGTGTTCGGGAAGCCGCCGAAGATGCCGGCAATCGCGCTGCCAACACCGTCGGCAAACGTCGCGCCCTTAATCTCGTCTTCGGTCGCCTCGCGCTGGGCGCCGCCCTTGGTGATACCCGACACGTCGCCTACCGTTTCGACCGCAGAAACGAATGCCATCAGGCAGAAGCCGATAATGGCGGCAAAACTGAACTCGATACCGTAAGCAAATGGCACTGGCAGAGCGACAGCGCTTGCACGGCTCCAGCTTGTGGCGATGCCCTCAAGGGTCACCATGCCCATGGCCATGGCGTAAATGTAACCAACGATAATGCCGATCACGACAGCGGAAACGGCAAGCATGCCGCGCGCGAAGAACTTGAGCCCCAGCGTCACGAGGATCACGACGAGAGCTGCAGACCAGTTGAGGAGCGAGCCATATTCAGGAGAATTTATCGCAGGCACACCACCGGCAGCATATTGAATACCGACCTTGACCAGCGCCAGACCGATCATGGTCACCACAAGGCCTGTCACCAGCGGTGGCAGGGCGAAGCGAATGCGGCCGATCACTGTGCCGAGCAATGTGTGAAACAGGCCGCCGACCAGAACACCGCCAAACAAGGCCGGCAGCGCTTCAACGCCCTTGCCGGCGACAAGTGGGATCATAATCGGAATGAAGGCGAAGCTGGTGCCCTGCACGATCGGCAAACGGGCACCCACCGGGCCAAGGCCGATGGTCTGAAACAGGGTTGCGATCCCGGCGAAAAGCATGGACATCTGGATCAGATAGGTCATGTCCGGGAAGCCCTGCGCACCAGCGTCCGAGCCGAAACCAAAACCGGCGGCGCCCGCAATGATAATGGCGGGCGTGACGTTGGATACGAACATGGCCAGCACGTGCTGAATGCCCAGTGGAACCGCACGGTGAAGCGCCGGTGTGTAATTGGGGTCCCGCAGTTGCTCGGGTGTCCCTATTGAATTGTCGGCCATCTAAATCCCTTCCCTCATGATATTTGACTTCGCCAGCCTACCGGTTGGCGACTATTGGGCATGGTCCACCTTATATGGCTCGTCGAACCAATGCTCCTCCAAATTCGAACCCGCTCCAATTCTATCGATGACTGCGAACAGTCCCTGCCCTGCCAGCGGCGTCAGAACGCCGTGCCAGCTGTTGCGGTGAAGGTTGACGGCCTGGCCAGGCCGCGTTTCAAAGGCGCGGGGTCGACCCGGCCTTCCAGCCTCATCTTCAGCCACCACGACCAGGAATCCATCCATGCTCATCGGCACGAAAGCTTGGCATCCATGGGGATGGCGCTCCATCATATCGAGCGACAGGGGCAGCGACCGAAGCTGAGCCTGGAACAGGCTGATGCCTGCCCGGCCATCGCCAAAATCCAGCTTGGCACGGTCGTGGAAACGGCCACATAGGCCCCGATTGATAATTTTATCCGGCTCGCCGGACGCGTCGATCACATCGCCAAACGGCGCAAAGGACACCGCATCCATTGGTTCTATGGCGATGGAAGTGCTCATTGAGCGAACTTCTCTTCGAGGCGCAATTCGGCGATGCGCTCCACTTGGTGGCAGGCCTCAGCGAATTCGGTGACGCGATCATTGCCGACCCGCCGCTGGAAAGCCTCGAGAATAGAAGACTTGGTATTGTCCCGCACGGCGATGATGAAGGGGAAACCGAACTTGTCGGTGTAATCAGCGTTCAGTCTGGTGAAAATCGCACGCTCTTCATCGGTCAATGCATCGAGCCCCACCGACGCCTGCTCCGCCGTCGATTCTGCCGTGAGCCGTTTCGCCTCCGCCAGCTTGCCGGCGAGATCCGGGTGAGCGGTCAACACGCCAAGGCGCTGCGCATCTTCAGCAGAACGAAACACGCGAACCAGGGCAGAGTGAATGCCGATTGCTGTGTCGTGGGTTGGCCCCAGCTCCAGCTGGTAAGCGCCTTCGGCGACCCATGCGCTGTGTTCGAACACGCCGCCAAACTCTGCCACAAAGTCCTCGCGGCTCATTTTCGATGGCTGAAGCCCGCGGCGCGGCGGATGCGCTTTCGCCCAATGCTCGGCAATCTGTAGCCGGGTGGCGAACCACACATCATCGTGCGACTGCATATATTCCATCGCCCGCTTGAGCGCGGCGAATCGGCTGGGGCGGCCAATGAGGCGACAATGCAACCCGATGGACATCATCTTGGGCTGACCCGCCTCACCCTCGGCATACAGAACATCGAACGCGTCTTTGAGCGCACTTTCAAACTGGTCACCATTGGTAAAACCTGCCTGGATGGCGAACCGCATGTCGTTACAGTCCATCGTATACGGCACGACCAACTGATCGCGGTCACCATAGTGCACCCAATAGGGCAGATCATCGGCATAACTGTCGGCCACGTAATCAAACCGTCCTGCTTCGGCGATGAGGCGTTCGGTGTTCTGCGAACAGCGGCCGGTATACCATCCCCGTGGTGGCGCGCCGACCACTTGCGTGTGGAGGCGGATCGCCTCGTCAATCTGGGCGCGCTCCTGCGCCTCGTCCATATCCTTGTGCTCGATCCATTTGAGACCGTGGCTGGCAATCTCCCAGCCCGCAGCCTTCATAGCCTTTACCTGTTCGGGTGCACGGGCGAGCGCGGAAGCCACGCCGTAGACGGTAATCGGCAAATCCTTCAACAACGAATGAACCCGCCAGAACCCGGCGCGCGCACCGTATTCATAGATGGACTCCATGTTCCAGTGGCGCTGTCCCACCCATGGCTGGGCACCGGTTATCTCCGACAGAAAGGCTTCTGACGCTGGATCGCCATGTAGCACGCAGTTCTCGCCGCCCTCCTCGTAATTCAGGAC
>JBCBZX010000218.1:0-5255 GCA_039815105.1 Pseudomonadota bacterium | reverse complement strand
CAACCACACTTTGGTTGCCCGGCTGCTGAAGCCGTGCTGCCGCCTCGCCCTGCGCCCCCACGACCGAGGCGGCCAGCTCCGCCGGCTCGGTGCTGCCAGATAGCCACGCGAAGGTCAGATAGGCGAAAATGAAGGCCAAGAGTCCAAGTACCAAGACGGGCACCCAAGTGGCCATTCTGACCAGCCTTTGTGCGCCCGGCGGCAATGGATGACGTGCCGTCATCGCCCCTTGGTCGCCCTGTTTCCACACATTGAGATCATTCATTACGACAATTCCTCATTTTTAGGTTTACATTAATTATTGTTTTGCAATAAGAAATGCACGTCAATCAAGGCCAAACTTATCCATTGGAGTAGAAAATGTCTCTACGGACATGTCGTCTTCGGGCGCTCACCCCCACCTTGTTCGTTGCCCGCTGGCACAAACCCCTCTTGAGAACCTTTGCAGCGGCATCTCTTATCACCATCACAACACAGGTCTTCGCCGCAGATATTGCGGACGGGCGGGAAATCTTTGCTCCAGCGCCGCAAGTTCTCACGCAATCCAGCCGTTGGTCGGGAATATATGCGGGTCTGGGTGTCAGCGCTGTTTTGCGCCATACCGAAATTGAAAGAGGAGCGGGAAATGCAAAATTCTCCGAAGGCGTCGCAACGATTACGCCAAGCCTCTATGCTGGCTACAACTTCGTTGGGCCGGGCAACTTCATCTGGGGTTTTGAAGGTGATGTTGTGTTCACCGGAAAAGGCACGACCTTCACCGACCCCACGTTGGGGACATTTGAGCGCCGCGGCAATTTTTTAGGTACAGCCAGGGTTCGAGCCGGCGTGGAAGCGGGCAGGGCATTGCTCTACGCGACGGGCGGTCTGGCGGTCACCAATTTCGAGATCCGACCCAGTACGGTGGTCAATTCCGATGTAAATTGGCGCGCAGGTGTGGCCGTGGGCGCGGGCGCCGAATACGCCATTAACGACCGATGGGCCCTGCGAGGAGAGGGCATTTACACTCACTTTGGCAAGAACAATGACATTGCTTTCTCTGGCACCGAGCGCCGCGTAAAGAAGGGTTTGGCCAGATCCGGGTCGGCCTGACACGGAGTTTTTGAGCCAATGAAGCCCCTAATGTTTGCGTGCGCTTCTTGTGCGGCTCTAGCGATGGTGCTGACCGGGTGCATGGGCACGCCGGTGACCTCTATTCCATCTCTGGCACGCATCGATTTTGAAACCACCGATGTAGCGCAGCTTGCCGTCGCCGTACGTGTTCCCAAAGATGTTCGCAGCGCCCCTGAAGGTGCTGTGCTCACTATGGTCATATCCGATCCGGACAATCCCCAGGCGTCGCAAACCGGGCGGTTTCTGCTCCAGGAGACCAGCGCCTCCAGCAGCGATGGGTATCTGATATCGCAGCGCCGTGATGAAAGTCGGGTCCTGTCCTACCGGCTCAGGCAGGAGGATATAGCTCGGTTCCGAGCGTTGAGGGCCCTGCGCTTCACGGCCAATGGCGAGCGCAGACAAGGTTCGCTGACAGCCGCGCCCCGTCTATGCCGCACGGCGGACTGGCAGGCTAGCGAACTGCCGGTTTCGGTCTATCTCAAAACCTCGGAAACAGGCCGCTTTGTGCCAGTGCTCAAGAACCGCGACCTGCGCAAAGACCTCGATGATGAAACGCTGGACGTGCTTTTGCCCGTTTGCGACAAGGAACGGGCGCGTCTCTGAGATCTCTAGAATTTCAGGTCGAACTTACGGATCAATGACAGGCTGGCGGCGTATTGATTGCGACTGCCGGCCTGCACAATGGGCGAGGTGGCGAAGTTGCCCACCAGCCGGTCGTAGGACCCCTCGGCCTCGGCCGCCCATTGATCGTTGAAGTCCTTGCGAATCTTTACGGCCACGCCGGCAGATTTGATGCCGCCCCTCGCTACATACGGCGCAAGATTTGTGGCCGTCACTGGTACTGAGAAGTGGTAATGCGCATATTTGTCATTGGCGAAGCTAAGGCGCGGACCGACGGAGATGCTCAGTGTGGAGTCGGGCCGGACAATTGCATCGGCACCGACCTCCCCAACAAAGCCTTTATGGCCACCAAATCCGTAGCGTGCCTGCACGAATGCCCGGGCGTATTCCCACTCATAGCCAAGCTTCAACCCCGCTTCGTAAGACGGATCGAGGTTTTGAATGCCGGCAAGCTCAGGATGATCGGCAGCCGAACGCTTGCCTACATAGCGAAAGGATGGCGCGATGGAGAAACCGGTTGTTGCGCCACCTCCAAAAGAGATGCGTCCGAAGTCGAGGCCACGCAGCCGAATGATAGGCACGGGCGAGAATCGGAAATCTTTGGAACCCTCATAGGCAGCGCCGACACCTGCGCCTGCTCCCAATTCGAACTGTATTGAATTCGCGGCGCTCGGCTGCTCGATCGGGTCGGATATCAGAGGTTCAGCCCGTGCATTGTCTGCTGCAAACGCTAGCGCGCAAGCCAATGCAAAACCTATGGCCAAGCGGGTGGACAGCATGAAGCGGGTGGCGCGTGATGGGTCGGTCGTCATGACATATTCTTTGCTTTGTATCTGTCCGTTTAGATAGAACGTCGGCCGCCCAGGCAAGGGCGACCGACTTCGAAGCAAGTTTAGGGGCCTACGATGCGTCGAGCGTGAGCTCTGCGACACCGATGGCGGCATTTAGCCCCGTCTTGCCTTCGATAGAAATCGGCTGCAAGCCGATTTTCTTGCCCGAGCCTCCCACAAGGGCATTAGCGCCGAGGCCGATCCCCAGCGAAGCGCCGGCGCTTACGCCGCCATATTTGCCGGCAAGAGCCTTGTCGCCAATCTCATTGCCCACGGGCGTGAAGACGACCCATTTCATGACGCTTTCGCCGGAGATGCCGACATCAAGGCCGAATTTGTTGAGCTTGCCGGTGTAGGTGTCCACCGAACCGTCTGCATTGGTGAATGTGCAATCGACAGTTTTGGAAGAGCCAACGATCAGGCCGATGCCGCCGGAAACGTCGCAGGACAGGGCGCCTAATTGGGTGCGTTTGGCTCCGGTGGCATTGGCTGCACCAAAACCGGTGACCAGACCAACAATGGCTGCGCCAGCTGCGATGAAGAGGGAGTTTTTCATTGTCTTGCCTTTCTCAAAGTGCGCCAGCGGTGCGGCGCGGTTGCGAGAGGGCGCCATCGTTCGCCCTGACAATGAGAGAAATGAGCCAGATTTTTATATAAGACAAACGGCAAATAATCATGCATTACATGAGAAATGCGCATGTAAAATTGATTCAGGCGGATTGGTCAGTTTCCGGGAGAAGCCTGTCGTCGATCTCCGTCACGCCGGCCTCATCTACAAGCTCGTGCTGGCGGCGGTCAGCATCCTCGCCAACCTTCCGTAGCAATTTCATCGCCTGATCGATCATGTCGGCATCTTTCTCTGGGTTCCACACCACATAGGCCGGGAATGGAAATGCCGGCGCGCCCGCAACTACATGCAGCCGCCCAGCGGCCACATGCTCCTCAACCACCCGCGCCGGGAAATAAGCTGCCCGACCGTTGGACAGAACATACAGCACCGACAAGCTGCCTAGCGCCAAGGTGACACGGGATAAAAGATCGCAGGAAAAGTGCGTAGTCTGAAGTGCCCTAAATTCCGGGCTCCAGTCGATCGACACGTAACGCTCATCAAGTTCTGCGGGGTAATCCGGGTCTGTCGATACCAGCACAAGCGTGTCATCGAGCAGTGGTCGCACTTCAAGGCCCGGTCGCAACTGGGGTGTGTACATCACCGCGATGTCCAGCAGCCCGTCCATCATCAGCCGCAGCAGGCGGTCCGGCATGCCCACTTCAGCGCGTATTGCCGTCTCGAGCATCTGTTCTTCGATCTGTCGCAGCCAGGGCATGCCCAGTTTAGGCCAAAGCGAGTATTGGCAGCCGATGAGGAGCAGAGATTGGAGCCCGGCAGGCACTGCCACCTGATAGCGCGCCTCCTCCCACAGGCGTACCATGGAGCGGGCGAAGCGTTCGAACTGCTCACCGGCGGGCGTGAGCTGAGCTCCGCTTTTGGTTCGAGTGAAAACGGGCCGACCGAGCTCGTCTTCCAACCGCTTGATGCGAAGGCTGACGGCGCTCTGGGTAACAAACAGATTCTGTGCAGCAGCCTGAAAATTGCCTGCAGCGATGACTTCGAGAAAAGTGCGTGCGAGCACGATGTCCAATGTCTCGCTCCTCTCGGCGCAGAGGCTAGCCGTTCAGTCGCTGCGCCACCACTGGCGCAAAATAGGTTAGTATCCCGTCGCATCCCGCGCGCTTGAAGGCCGTCAGGCTTTCCCACATGGCTTTTTCGCCATCGATCCAGCCATTGGCGGCGGCGGCGTGGATCATGGAATACTCGCCGGAGACCTGGTAGGCGAACAGCGGCGCGTTGAAGGTGTCGGCGGCGCGGGCGATGATGTCGAGATAGGGCATGCCTGGCTTCACCATCACCATGTCCGCACCTTCGTCTATATCCTTTGCGATCTCGCGCATGGCTTCCTTGCCGTTGGCTGGGTCCATTTGATAGCCGCTTTTGTCGCCCTTGAGATGGTCCGCAGCACCGACGGCTTCTCGGAAGGGGCCGTAAAAAGCAGATGCATATTTGGCGGCGTAACTCATGATCATCACGTCCTGGCGACCTTCGGCGTCCAGCGCGCGGCGGATCGCGCCGATGCGGCCATCCATCATATCGGATGGTCCCAGAATGTCGGCGCCTGCCGCCGCCTGGTTCAGCGACTGCCTGATGAGAATCTCCACCGATGCATCATTGCCAACAATCTGGTCGCCGCGAACACCGGTATGGCCACCCACAAGGCCACCGGGCCGCAAAACACCATCGTGGCCGTGGGTGGTGTAGGGATCCAGGGCAACGTCCAGCATGATGCCGATCTCAATGCCAGCTTCCCGGATGGCGCGGGTGGCGCGGCACACCAGATTGTCTGGATTGAGCGCTTCCTCGCCCTCCTCAGAGCGTCGATCGGGCGGTGTGTTTGGAAAGATCGCGACTGCGGGTACGCCCAGATTGGCGGCCATCCGCGCCGCTTCCACAGCGCGGTCCACCGACATCCGCTCAACGCCCGGCATGGCGGCAACCGGTTCAGTGACGTTTTGGCCTTCAATAACGAATATCGGCCAGATTAAATCTGAAGCCGTGATGTGGTTCTCCCGAACCATCGCCCGGCTCCAGGGATGACGCCGCGTGCGGCGGAGGCGCTGGTGATTGGTAATTTCATCGAT
>JBCBZX010000419.1:0-2224 GCA_039815105.1 Pseudomonadota bacterium | reverse complement strand
GTTTTTCAGTAGTTAATTCAGAGATAATAGCCATCAAATGCATGTTCGGCCGCCTGCAATTACTTGGATCGGGTGAATATGACGCTGTCATGATCCCTGATAGTGCTGTGCAAACGGACCAGTCTGATAAATTCGTTTGGGTCATTGATGACAAGAACGTCGTCCATCGCCAACGCATTACGCTCGGCCCAATCGTCGATGGCCTGCGCGTGGTGCGGACCGGCCTGACGGGCAACGCCAATGTCATCATCAATGGAACACAGTTTGTGCGCTCTCAAAGCGTCGTTCGCCCGGTGTTTGAAGAGCTCGATGCGCCTGAGACGCAAGCGCCTCAACTGTTGGCTATGAACTCCTAGGCAGCCACTCAAAGGCCGCTGGCGATGCGCCGGCGGCCTTCCCATTTCCTTAGAACGCCACAGATACTCATGCGGGCCTAACGCGCCGCATATTGAAGGAGAGGACCCATGCGGTTTACCCACATGTTCATCAATCGGCCAATCCTTGCCAGCGTCATCTGGACGCTGGTGGTCCTGGTCGGTCTCATTGCTTATCGCACGTTGCCGGTCTCGCAATATCCAAACATCGCGCCGCCGACCATTCAAGTGAACGCCGTCTATCCTGGCGCCTCGGCAGAGACCATTGCCGAGACCGTTGCTGCCACGATTGAGGAGGAGATCAACGGCGTTGAAAACATGCTGTATATCGCCAGCCAATCCACGGCGGCGGGAACAGCCACGATAACGGTGACTTTCGAGCCCGGCACCGATCTCGACACCGCGCAGGTGCTTGTTCAAAACCGCGTCGCGCTTGCGCAGCCACGCTTGCCTGAACCCGTTCGCCGCCTGGGTGTCTCGACGATTAAGGCCAACCCAGATGCGCTGCTGGTTGTCCACCTCTTCTCACCGGATGAAAGCCGGGACCAACTCTACATTTCCAACTATGCCCGCCTGCAAATGCGCGATCAGCTGCAGCGGCTCGACGGTGTGGGGCAGATCCAGTCCTTCGGCTTTCGTGAGTTTTCCATGCGTGTCTGGATTGACCCTGACCGCGCCGCCGCTTTCGATTTGACCGGCGCTGATATCGTCACCGCTTTGCGCGCTCAAAATGTGCAGGTGGCAGGCGGGGTACTTGATGCACCGCCTTCTAATGCTCAGGGCGCTTTTGAAATTTCTGTTCAAGCGCAGGGCCGGCTGTCTGAACCCGAACAGTTTGAAGATGTCATTGTTAAAGCGGGTGAAGAGGGTCGCCAGGTCCGCATCCGGGACGTAGCCCGCGTGGAGCTGGGTGCACGCGACTATAACACCAACGCTAAACTCGACGGCAAACCAGCACTGGCCATGCTGTTTAACCAGCAGCCCGGTTCAAATGCGCTGGAGACAGCCGAAAACATTCTCGCGACGCTGGAAACAATGGCGTCTGACTTCCCTGAAGGCCTGGCCTATCAGGTCATATGGAACCCCACCGAGTTCGTGTCGGAAAGCATCCATGAAGTTGAAAAAACCATTTTAGAAGCCGTTGTGCTTGTCGCCATCGTGGTCTTTGTCTTCTTGCAGAGCTTGCGGGCTTCTCTCATCCCAATCATTGCCATCCCGATCTCGCTGGTGGGCACCTTTGCTGTGATGGCCGCCTTTGGCTTTTCGCTCAACACGCTCAGTCTGTTCGGCTTGGTGCTGGCCATTGGCATCGTGGTGGATGATGCCATCGTCGTGGTGGAGAATGTTGAGCGCAAGATCCATGAGGGCATGTCTCCGAAGGATGCCGCCTTCGCCACCATGGACGAGGTCTCCGGCGCCCTCATTGCGATTGCCTTGGTGTTGTCAGCTGTGTTTATCCCAACCGCTTTTCTGGAGGGAATTACGGGCGAGTTCTACCGGCAGTTTGCAATCACCATTGCCTCTGCCACAGTAATCTCCGCAGGCGTGTCACTCACCTTATCGCCAGCCTTGTCAGCGCTTCTTCTCAAGCCTCAGAAAGCCGCATCTGAGCGCAAGTTTTGGGAGAAACCGCTGGCCATGTTCTTTAGCGGCTTCAACAAAGGCTTTGATGCGGCAGCCAGCGGCTATGCGGCGATTGTGAAGAAGGCCATCCGCTTTTCTGTGATCGTGTTGGCTCTGTACGGCGGGCTGCTGTTCCTCACCGGCCAGCAATTTGCCAGCGCCCCGCGCGGCTTTGTGCCGCCGGTTGATCAGAACTATGTGATTGCAGTCATTCAGTTGCCGCCTGG
>JBCBZX010000235.1:0-4840 GCA_039815105.1 Pseudomonadota bacterium | reverse complement strand
GGATTGGCATATCGGGCCGCCTTGAGCTTGGATTTGATACGCAAAGGTCGATCTTGGACGTGGCCTCCCTGGATTTTCGGGCGCCGTCCGGGCGGCTCATTGGTTCCGGGAGTGTCGGGTTTGAAGGGCTTTCGCCATCGGTGGTGTTCAATGGCCAGTTTGAGCAATTGGAGATGGACGATTTGCTGGCCCTTTGGCCGGACTATATTGCAGCAGGAGCAAGAAGATGGGCACAGGCCAATTTAACAGGTGGCCTGGCAACCGACGCTGACCTGCAAGTCGCCATACCGCCGGGTATTCTCGGTCGCCTGCGTTTTGGCGAGCGTATAGAGCCCGAACATTTGGATATCAGCGTGACCATGCGCGGCACCGACATAGCGGGCTATCAGGATATTCCCACCATCCGCGATGTCACCGCAGTGGTGCGTCATCAGGGCATGCGCACAAATGTGTCGGTACGCGAGGGGCTGTTCTGGTTGGCGGATGGCGAGCGCATTTATGTTGATGGCAGTGAGGTCGCCATTCCGGATTTCTCGCCATCTGAGCTGCGGATCGATTTGGCTGCCAATCTGGTGGGGCAGGCGAGCGCCGTCGCCGGACTGGCCGCCGGCAAGCCTATCCGAGCTTTTGAAGGACAGCCGCTCCAACCTGAGGACTTTGTTGGTCCCGTCCGGGCGTCTCTTGATGCCGCAATTCTCATCGATGGCCCGCAGGTGAAGGCCGCTCCTGACTGGAGTGCCGATGTTGCGTTTCAGAATGTGGACATTGCCAGGGATTTTGAGGGTTATACCGTCGAAGACACGGTGCTGGACATTGAACTGAACGCCGAACGTGCTCTGGTAAAGGGAACTGCAATCATTGATGGCCAGCAGGCGAGTGTCGATCTGGTCGAGCCGCTGGAAGGTGATCGCCGCCCAGACCGCCGTATTGACATGAAGCTGGACGAGGCGGCGAGAAAAGCGTTTGGCGTTGATCTTGCGGGGCTTTTGGAAGGCCCCGTAAATGCCCAAATCGAATTGAATGCAGACGGTACCCAGAACTTTGTTGTTGATCTGACGCCCGCCAGGCTGACCATTCCCGGCGTTGGCTGGACCAAGGGCCCCGGCATCGCCTCCCAGGCTATCTTTACCCTCGCAACATCCGGCGGCCAGCAGAAGGTCACCAATCTCGCCCTGAGCGGTGGCGGCCTTGATGCCCGTGGCTCGTTGACCGCGAGCCAAGGGTCGCTGCAAAGAGCCCGCTTCACCCGGTTTGGTTTGAATAGTGGTGACAAAGCGGCGCTCGGCATTGATGCTAAGGGGGATGAGTTCATCATTACTCTAACCGGTGAGCAGTTCGATCTGCGTCCCATGGTGGACCGCGCTCTTAACACCCGTGACGATGGGCAGGAAAGCGGGCCCGGTGAGCGCATTCAAATTATCGGTAAGTTGGACCGCGCGGTGGGCTTCAAGGACGAGGTGCTGTCGGACGTTGCATTTGGGATACGCGGCAGCACCACCGACATTGAATGGGTTGAGTTTGGTGCCAAAACCCGTTCTGGCCAAACCATCAAGGCCGGTTTGCAACCCAATGCCGGCACCGGCGACCAATTGTCTCTCACGACGCCAGACCTCGGGGCATTCCTGAGGTTCACAAATGTCTACGGTAAGGTGACACGGGGCGCTGCAACAGTTGAGCTTGTAAGGTCGTCCGACAATGCGCCCTATGTAGGGGCGTTGAGGGCGCGAAAGATCGAGATTGTCGATGAGCCTAAACTCTCGGCACTTGTTAACACCCGGGCGAATGGCGAGCGAAGTCTGAACGACACCCTGCGGCGCGAGATCGACACGCAAAAGGTTGAGTTTGACGATCTGTGGTCGGAGGTGGAACTGGGTCAGGGCGTTCTGCGCCTGACCCGTGGCACGGTGCGCGGCCCGGTTTTGGGATCTACCTTCAACGGCACCGTATATGACCGCAACAATAATATGAACCTACGGGGCGTGTTCATTCCCGCTTACGGGATCAACCAATTCATCTCTGCATTGCCGATAATAGGCGACATATTTGGCCGCGCGGCCAGTGGCGGTTTCTTGGGTATCAGCTGGAATTTGCGCGGGCAGTTCACCAGCCCGCGCATCGCAGTCAATCCGATTTCACTATTCACTCCAGGTGTTTTTCGCGAAATCTTCAACCAGGGTTAGAGGTTCCCGCCACCTTGAGCAGAACGTGCTTCTTTTTGCCGAAGCTTATCTTTATCTGGCCGTCGCGCACGTCATTCCCGCCAAGGGAATACCGCTCGTTGCCGATTGGCGCGTCATTGACCTTCACCGCGCCGCCTTTCACGTGGCGTCGTGCTTCGCCATTTGAGGCGGCCAGTCCGGCGGTCACGAGAGCGGTCAGAATGCCCAAGCCATCATCCAGCTGCGCGGCCGCAATATCCACGCTTGGCAAGTCAGCAGCAGTGGCGCCCTGTTCAAAGGTCACCCGCGCGGTTTCGGCCGCAGCCTCCGCAGCTTCGCGTCCACGCACCAGCGCCGTCGCTTCGATGGCCAGCACTTTCTTGGCGTCATTCAATTCAGCGCCTTGCAGGGCTTCCAGCTCAGCAATTCTATCCATCGGCAGCGTTGTGTAGAGCTTCAGGAAGCGGCCCACATCGGCATCTTCCGTGTTGCGCCAAAACTGCCAATAGTCATAGTCGCTCAACATATCGGCATTGAGCCACATGGCGCCATCCGCCGTTTTGCCCATTTTGGCACCAGATGAAGTCGTCAAAAGCGGCGACGTCATCGCAAACAACTCGGCGCCTGCAGCCCGGCGCCCGAGATCTACACCAGATACAATATTGCCCCATTGGTCTGATCCGCCCATTTGCACGGTGCATCCGTAACGCTTGTTGAGCTCCACAAAATCATAGGCTTGCAGGATCATGTAATTGAATTCGAGAAAGCTCAGATGCTGCTCGCGCTCCAGCCGCAGCTTCACGCTGTCTCGGGTCAGCATGGAATTGACCGAGAAATGACGACCATAGTCACGCAGGAATGATACGTAATTGAGGTCCAGCAGCCAGTCTGCATTGTCGACCATCAGCGCATCGTCCGCACTATCGCCAAACGTAAGCAGACGCTCGAACACGGTGCGAATGGACGCTTTGTTGTCTTCAATCTCTTCGCGTGTGCGCAATGGGCGGCTCTCATCCTTGCCGGATGGGTCGCCAACGAGCGTCGTACCACCCCCCATCAGGGCGATGGGCTTATTCCCTGTCTTCTGGAACCAGTGCAGAATCATGATGCCCATGAGGTTGCCGACATGCAGTGAGCGTGCCGTGCAGTCGAAGCCGATATAGGCGGTCAATGGCCCTTCAACGAGCTTGGCATCCAAACCTTCGGGGTCTGACAGTTGGTGTATGAACCCGCGTTCCTGCATCACGCGCAAGAATTCCGACTTGAAAGCCGACATTAACCGTTTCCCTTCAAACTCATAGTCTGGATGGGTGGCGCAGCATCCGCTGTCAGATCACCCAGCGCGGGCAAATTGTGTGCCCGCTGCATAGCGGGCACGGTTTTGCACATGGCAGAGCAGATCGCAATTGGGCTTATGAGCGGCACGTCGATGGATGGCATTGACGTGGCGCTTTTGTCGACTGACGGGGATCAGAGGGTCACCCGTGGTCCTTCCATGTTCTACAGCTATCGCGCCGACATGCGCCAAGCAATCGAGCGCGGTATCGAAGATGCGGTCAATATGACCCATGCCGATGAGCGGCCGGGCACTCTGCGCGAACTTGAGCAAAAGCTCACCGAGGACCATGCCCAAGCGGTCCTGGTGTTTCTTGAACAATGCAAGATGAAGATCCGCCATGTGGATGTGGTGGGTTTTCACGGACAGACGGTCCTCCACCGCCCTCAGTCACGCCTGACCGTCCAGTTGGGCGACGGCAAGCTCATGGCCGAGATGCTGCGTAAGCCGGTGGTTTATGACTTCCGCGCAGCCGATGTGGCGGCGGGCGGGCAGGGCGCGCCCTTCGTGCCTGCCTATCACCGGGCGCTGGCCAGCCAGATTGGTGAGCGGCCGCTGGCCATTGTCAATCTGGGCGGTGTCGGCAACGTGACCTATATTGGGCGCGATGACACTGTTTTGGCCTTTGATACCGGACCCGCAAATGCATTGATCGACGACTGGACGAAGCGCCATACGGGCCGCTTGATGGACCGGGACGGCTATCTGGCTTCCAAGGGCCAGGTCGACATGAATGTGTTGATGCAAATGCTGGCGCATCCCTATTTTGACGAGAGGCCGCCTAAGAGCCTGGACCGCAACGATTTCAAACTCGATGCAGCACTCAAGCTGTCGGTCCATGATGGCGCGCGCACGTTGACCGCCTTCACCGCCTATGCCCTGGCTAGAGCTGCCGAGCACTTCCCCGAAGCGCCCCATGGCTGGATCATCGCCGGTGGAGGACGTCACAACCCGGTTCTGATGGAAGAGCTCAAAACCGTCATCACACAGCCCATCATCACCGCTGAAAAGGCCGGGTTTGACGGCGACAGCACGGAAGCCGAGGCGTTTGCCTATCTGGCCGTGCGTTCCCGCGTGGGACTACCGTTGAGTTACCCCACCACCACGGGAGTGCCGCAGGCCCTGACCGGCGGGCGCCTAGCAGAAGTCTGATCTTCGGACATCGCGTCCAGTAGCCCACCTTTGATGGCGTTTGAAACGTCAGATTTATCAATGACGGCGGCGATGGCGAAGTCAGAGCACACCGAATTGAGGCCGTTTGTGCACGCGGATATCAAGACAATTTTTGAAGGCTGACAGCACTCCAAAAGCAATGGAAGGGTCTGCTTATAGCTGCTGAACGGGC
>JBCBZX010000050.1:0-13218 GCA_039815105.1 Pseudomonadota bacterium | reverse complement strand
CTGCCTCGTCCATGGAGGGTTTCAGCAGGGTTTCATAGATCAGTGTGGCAGCCGCCACATTGGTGCCTGGTGCGCTTTCGCCCTTCGGCAAAACAGGATTGAACGTGTCAAAGCTGCCCACGGCGCCCAAAACAGCCCGGCCGCCCTTGGGGGCATCTGGATTCACATAGTCAAAATGGGGAAAGCCCTCAGGGTACTTTGGTGTCCCGTTCAGCGCACCGGCATGGCGCCATTGTTTGTCATTGTCCTGGGCGGTCGCCGGCTCAGTGATGGCCGCGACAAACAAGCTGCTCAAAAGGGCGACCGATAAGGTGAGTTGCAACAATGTACGGGGAAAAGGCATGGCGATCTCCAATTTCGATCACCAAGATATAGCGCGTCTTTCAAAAGCGAACAGGCGCGGGGTTGCCGCGCCTGTTCAAGCCTTTGCGAGGTTGGATGCTGGCAATCGCCACCAACCACTTATTGCGTGGTGGTACCGTCTTCCGCACCGGCATCTTCGTCAGCTGCAGTCTCCACCACCGCCGCAGGATCGGGCAGGTCCAACGGGCTGTCGGACTGCGCATTCAGATAGGCGATGATATCTGCCCTGTCTTGGACGCTGCGAATGCCGGCAAAACCCATGGCTGTGCCCTTCACATAGGTTTTGGGCTTCCAAAGGAAGCCGTTCATCTCTTCCCAAGTCCACTGCTTGCCTTCGCCATAGGCGACCAGGGCTGCCGAATAGCCATAGCCATCTGCCGCTGCGATGTCGCGCCCCATAACGCCGTGCAGCGCTGGGCCAACACCGTTCGCGCCGCCGGGATCCACATTGTGGCAACTGGAACATTTCTTGAACTGCGCCTCACCGGACGCCAGGTCAGCGGAGGCCAGGAGCGGAATTACCGGTTCAAAGAGTGGCCCCGCATCTTCCTCTTCGCCCGCATCGACGGGCTCCAATGTCGCGATTTCAAAGCCAGGCACCTCGGGATCATCCACATGGAACAGTGCTTCTGACATCAGCGAGAGTGACATGGTCACAAATACTGTCGCCAGGACTGCGCAGAAGATCTTGTTGAGTTCGAATGAATCCATCGAAGGGGCTCCGTATCGGCCGGACTGTGTCGCACCGGAATATCGTTTTCATACTATCAGACACGGGTGAAGTTTCACTCGAACCACCTGTCCAATTTGCGCGGACATTAGTGAAAGCCCCATGTCGGCGCAACCGGTGCTTGGCCGCCTAAGGTGAGGCCGATTGTCAACCATTAGGCGAAGTCGAAATCTGATTTCCCCGTTGCACGGTCTTTGCCGTTGACCAAGCGTGGCTGGGCCGTAATGTCCGGCCAGTTTTGCGATGGTCCGTGCGTGCGAAGGGCCAAGTGTGCGGGGTTAATGTGGTGAGTGAGCAAAAGCCAAAAATCGCTTTTCAGGGCGAATATGGAGCGAATTCGGATATGGCATGCCGAGACATGTTTCCAGCCATGGAGCCCTTGCCTTGCCCCACTTTCGAAGATGCCTTCAAGGCGGTTGAGGAAGGCGTCGCGCAATTGGGAATGATTCCTATTGAAAACTCCCTGGCCGGTCGGGTTGCCGACATTCACCATTTGCTCCCTCGCTCCGACCTTTCGATAGTGGGTGAATATTTCATGCCGATCCATTTTCACCTCATGGTGATGCGCGATGCGACGCGGGAGGACATCAGGGAGGTGCACAGCCATGTCCACGCCCTGGGCCAGTGCCGCAGCATTATCCGCGACAATGGCTGGGTGGGCAAAGTGGCCGGTGACACTGCGGGTGCCGCTCGTTGGGTTGGTGAAACGGGAGACAAGAGCAACGCGGCTCTTGCGCCAGAACTCGCGGCTCATCTGTACGGGTTGAAAATTCTCGAGAGCAATGTCGAGGATGCCAAACACAACACCACCCGCTTTGTTGTGTTGTCGAAGGAAGAAAAAACGCCAGCCCGTGCTGATGGTATGGTGACAACCTTCGTCTTTCGGGTCCGCAATATTCCTGCGGCGCTCTACAAAGCCATGGGCGGCTTTGCGACCAATGGGGTCAATATGACCAAGCTGGAATCCTATCAGCTGGATGGCGCGTTTTCCGCCACCCAGTTTTATGCGGACATTGAGGGCCACCCCGAAGATCCCCACGTGGCGCTTGCGTTGGAAGAGTTAAATTTCTTTGCCTCGGTTCGCATGCTCGGTGTGTATCCGCAGTCCGACTTCAGGGCTCAAAATCCCACCGATTAAGTCGGGTCTCCGGACCCGTAATCCACGCGCTCAAAATAGAGCCCGCAGGATGGCGCCACCGGTCCGCCGGCCTTGCGGTCCTTTGCCGCCAGTGCGCGCGCTACATCTTGCCGTGTCCAGCGGCCTGCACCGACCATTTTCAATGTGCCCACCAAACTGCGCACCTGATTGTGCAGGAACGATCTTGCTGATGCAGTCACATGCACTTCGTCGCCATGGCGCTCCACATCTAGGACATCCAGCGTCTTTTCCGGGGATTTGGACTGGCAGTCAGTGGAGCGAAAGGTCGTGAAATCATGGTGCCCGATCAATTCCTGCGCCGCATCTGCCATGGCGCTGACATCGAGGCCACGGCGGACCCACCACACACGGTTTGCATCAATGGTTGGGGCAGGAACGCGCGTCAGAATGCGATAGCGATAGTGACGGGCCGTGGCCGAAAATCGTGCATCCCAGCCTTGTTCCGCCTCCGCCAAGTCGAGCACTGCCACGGGTTCTCCCGCCTCCTTGAGGAGCGCATTTATCGCGCGAAACAATTTGCCCTCATCCCATGGGCGCTCAAGGTCAATTTGCGCCACTTGACCAAGCGCGTGCACACCGGTGTCCGTGCGCCCGGCAGCGCCGATGTTCACCTGTTCGCGTGTGCAGCGGTGCACCGCCTGTTCCAGCGCGCCCTGTACTGAGGGACCGTTTTTCTGACGCTGATAGCCGCAATAGGGCGTGCCATCATATTCCAGCGTGACGCGGTAGCGCGGCATGGGTCAGGCGCTCGCCAATTTGGTGCCGATAGCTATCGGTGTCCCGCGCAGGAAGTCATTGGCTTGCCCGGCGGACTTGCCGGCACGCTGAAGCTCCGTCAGTTGCACGGCTCCTTCGCCACAAGCGATTGTCAGCTCATCGTCCAGCACCATACCCGGCTCGCCAGTACCATCGGTAAGTCTGGCGCGTAGCACTTTGAGGCGCTGTGGTTTGCCACCAATATCCACCTCGCACCAAGCGCCGGGAAAAGGTGAGAGTCCCCTTATGTGATTGTGTACATGCTGTGCGGGCTGCGCCCAATCGATGCGAGTCTCGGCCTTCTCGATCTTGCACGCATAGGTGGCTCCATCATCGGGCTGGGGCGTGAAGTGCAATGCACCGGCCTCCTGCAGGGCCAGGGCCTCCACCATCAAATCTCCACAGGCGGCGGACATGGCGTCGTGCAATTCGCCAGCCACCATGTCCTGTCCGATGGCGATCTCATGGGATAATGCGACGGGTCCCGTATCCAGCCCGGCTTCCATCTTCATGATCTCGATGGCGGTTGTTTGGTCTCCCGCCATGATGGCGCGTTGGATGGGGGCGGCGCCACGCCACCGCGGCAGCTTAGAGCCATGGCCGTTCAGGCACCCCAAACGCGGCGCGTCGAGCACCGCCTGCGGCAACAACAGGCCATAGGCCACGACAATAGCAATATCGGCGTTGAGGTCTTGAAGCCTTTCACGGTCTTCCGCGTTCTTGAAATCAAGTGGAGTCCGCACCTCAAGCCCAAGCTCTTGAGCGGCCTTGTGCACGGGGGAGGGCACTTGTTCCAAACCACGCCGACCGCCAGCCCGGGGTGGCTGAGTGTACACGGCAACGATTTCGTGGCCGACCCCGTGCAGAGCCTTCAAAGTGGGTACCGAAAAATCCGGCGTCCCCATGAAAATGACGCGCATGCTCATCCCAGCATGGCCGTTGGGTTCTGTTTCGACAGTTTGGTGAACTTGCGTACAACCATGTCGCGTTTCAGTTTGGACAGATAGTCGATGAACAACTTGCCATCCAAATGGTCAATCTCGTGTTGCAAGCATGTCGAGAGCAGGCCGGTGGCATGCAACTGCTGCTCCTTGCCGTCCAAGTCGATATAGTCGACCTTCGCCTCAGCCGGGCGCTCAACTTCCGCATAATAGTCTGGAATGGACAGGCAGCCCTCTTCATAGACGCCGCGCTCGTCCGACAGCCACTGCATCTTCGGATTGATCAGCACCATTGGGGCGCGGGGTGGTTCAGCGTCGTGCGCGTCTTCCTCTTCGCCGGCGGCCCGTTCCGCAACGTCCATCACAAGCATTCGGATGGGTTCACCCACTTGAATGGCCGCCAGCCCGATGCCCGGCGCGTCGTACATCGTATCCAGCATGTCCTGCGCAAACGCCCGCACTTCATCATTCACCTGCGCAATCGGTTCGGAAACCTTGCGCAAAATTGGATCGGGCAACAGAACAAGTGGGCGCAGAGACATGGATAACTACCGTTGAAAGGGGCCGCTGAAAGGGCGATGGCGAAGCGGAACCTAGGCACCGGCCCCCTGCGGGTCAACATGATGAGAAGTTGTGGGCGGCCAATAGCGTTCTGTATATGTTCTTGTCGTTCAAGTCCAATTGCGCTAGGTCCATCAAATGGAACCGGACACCGCGCTTCAAATAATCGGCCTGAGTGAACCGTGGTTCGCGCTTGGCGACAATTGGGTCACCTACGGTCAAGCGCTTCTGGCAGCACTGTTTGCCCTCGCTCTGCTTGTTTTGTTGATCTGGCGGTCGAGCCAAAGGCGGGCTGGGGAACGGCTTGTTGCTGCGCGGGAAGCGCAGCGCCTGGCCGAGGAACGGGCCAGCGAGTTGCAAACCAGGATGGCTGACGTGCAAACCGCGCAGAGCCAGATCGCGGGCCAGATGCAGGCGTTTGCAAGTCTGGTTGAAACCCGCCAAGCGGATATGGCCCGTTCGGTCTCCGAACGGCTGGACGGTATGAGCCAACGCATGGGCCAGACGATGGCTGAAAACACCAAAAACACCACCGAAAGCTTGGCTGGCTTGCAGGAGCGGTTGGCGGTTATCGACAAAGCTCAGTCCAATATAACGGCTTTGTCCGACCAAGTGTCGGGCCTGCAATCTATTCTGTCCAACAAGCAAACGCGCGGCGCTTTTGGTCAGACCCGTATGGAGACCATCATTGCCGATGGCCTGCCCCAAGGAGCGTACGCATTCCAGTACACGCTCTCAAACGGCAAAAAACCGGACTGTCTGATTTTCATGCCCAATGACACGCCGCCCTTGGCCATCGATGCCAAATTTCCACTTGAGGGGTGGAATGCTATGCGTGATGCGGAGGCGGCGGATCAGGACGTTCAGCCCGCCATGAAGCGGTTCACCGCCGATATGGATGTGCACATCAAGGCCATCTCCGAGAAATATTTGATCGCGGGTGAGACCCAAGACACGGCCTTCTTGTTCGTCCCTTCAGAAAGCATTTTTGCCGATATTCATGAGCGGTTCGAAACTGTTGTGCAGAAAGCCCATCGGGCACGTGTGGTGATCGTGTCACCATCATTGCTGATGCTTTCAATTCAGGTCGTTCAGTCTGTGCTTAAGGATGCCCGTATGCGCGAACAGGCCCATCTCATCCAGCGCGAAGTCGGTTTGCTGATGGACGATGTGCGTCGGGTTGATGAGCGGGTCGAGAAGCTGGCCACCCACTTCCGTCAGGCGCAAAAGGATGTGGAACTGATCCAGACATCGACTGGCAAGCTCACCCGGCGCGGCGAAAAAATCGGTGAGTGGGACATGGAACCGGACCCCAAACAAATTGATGCACCGGCCGAGCGTGATCTGTTGTCGGGCTCCTAAGTTCAGACACCGCTCCTTGGATGGGTCGCAGAACTGCGAGCTGGTCAATATGGCGAACTCGGATTCCTAGAATTTGGTCCGAGACCGAAGCGCAGCGCTGAGCGTGCCTTCGTCCAGATAGTCCAACTCACCCCCCACGGGAACGCCGTGGGCGAGGCGTGTGATGGTGACGTCCAATCCGGCCAGACGATCTGTGATGTAGTGGGCGGTCGTTTGCCCATCGACAGTCGCGTTGACCGCCAAAATAATCTCTTTGACCTCTTGCGTTGCTGCCCGGTCCACCAATGCGTTGATCGACAGATCGTCCGGGCCGACACCATCCAGCGGAGACAATGTGCCCCCCAAAACGTGGTAGAGAGCGTTGGAGGCATTGGCGCGTTCCAGTGCCCACAGATCGGCGACATCTTCCACCACGATAATGGTGCCACGCTCCCGGCGCGGATCGGAGCAAATGGTGCACGGATCGCTGGTATCGACATTGCCGCAAACCGAGCAAACGCAAACGGCTTCCGACGCCCGGGTCAAGGCAGATGCCAGCGGCACCAACAGATCGTCTTTGCGTTTGATCAGATGAAGCGCCGCCCGGCGGGCGGAGCGCGGGCCAAAGCCTGGCAAGCGTGCCATAAGCTGTATCAGCCGTTCGATATCCGGTCCTGTTGCGTGCTTGGCCATGGGCTCTGTTTCGGCTTACATCGGCCAGGAATGCTGGCGCCAGGTCGCAGCGATATCTTCCATCACCTCGTCCGACAGCGTCACATCCACAGCATCTATCGCCGTTTTGAGTTGCTCCATATTGGTCGCCCCGAAGATGGCAGATGTCATGAAGGGGCGTGTCAGGCACCAAGCGAGGGACATTTGTGTTATGTCGAGGCCATACTTGTCGGCGACACTTTTGTAGGCGGCAACCGCCTCATGGGCGCTGGGCACATGCCGGCCACCAAGGGTCTTGTTGAGATCCAGGCGCGAACCAGCCGGTATAGCGCCATTGAGATATTTTCCAGTCAGCAAGCCTGCGCCCAACGGGGAGAAAGACAACAGCCCCACATCTTCGTGGTGGCTCAGTTCCGCCCAGTCAGTGTCGTGTTGCCGGTACAGCAGCGAATATTCATTCTGGGTGGAGACCATGCGCGGCAGGCCCTCTGCCTCGGCCATTTGCAGCCACTTGGCTGTGCCCCACACGCTTTCATTGGACAGGCCGATGTGGCGAATTTTGCCGTCTTTCACCAATTGGCCAAGCGTGCGCAAGTTCTCGCCCATCAGGTCGAGGGCTTGCTGCGTGTCCACATGGCTCGGGTCGTAACCCCAATATTGGCGAAAATGATAGCTGCCTCGCTGCGGCCAGTGCAGTTGATACAGGTCCACATAGTCGGTCTGGAGGCGCTTCAAGCTGCCTTCAATCGCACTCGATATGCCGTCGCCGGCAAAGCCGTTTCCGTCGCGCACCCACTTCAGCCCGTTGCCGCTGACTTTGGTCGCCAACACCACGTCAGCGCGGCGGCCACGGTCGGCGAACCAATTGCCGACAATTGTTTCCGTCGCGCCCTGCGTTTCCGCGCTCATGGGGTTCACGGGGTAGGCTTCCGCGGTGTCCCAGAAGGTGACACCGCGTTCCAGAGCATAGTCCATCTGCTCAAACGCTTCGGCCTGGGTGTTCTGGGTGCCCCAGGTCATTGTGCCCAGGCACAATTGAGTGACGTGCGTATCTGTGCGGCCGAGCCGCCGTGTTGGCATGGTCATGTCAAATCATTCCGAAAGAGAGGCAGGAGAAGCGGGTTAGAATGGCAGCTTCATCCCTGGTGGCAGTGGAAGCCCTGCGGTGATCTCGGCGGTCTTCTCAGCCATCATTTCCGCAGCCTTGGATTTTGCGTCGGTGTGGGCGGCGATGATGAGGTCTTCCAAGATTTCCGCATCATCAGGCACGATGAGGGATGGGTCGATCTTCAACCCCGTCATATCGCCTTTGCCAGTTAACGTAACAGTCACCAGCCCGCCGCCAGACGTGCCCTCCACGGTGGCCTCAGCCATTTCTTCCTGCATGGCCTCCATTTTTGCCTGCATGTCTTTGACCTTGCCCATGATGCCCATGAGATCTTTCATTGCTTATCCAGTGCTCGTTTTCAGGGGTCCAGCTCATCGCCGGTCATATCGGCGTCTTCTGGCTCTTCAGGATTGGTGGGAAATTCCTCGCTTGTGCCATTTTGTAAAGCCTCCCGTAGGCGCACGTCCACAACGCGCGCACCGGGAAAGGCCTTCAGAACCGCATGTACTGCCGGGTTGGCCTCGGCATCTGCCATGCGCTCGCTTTTTGAGCGCGCGTCCGTTTCAGCCAATGTCGGCGCGCCTTCCTCTTGCGATATTGCGATGATCCAGCGCGCCCCGGTCCATTTCTGCAACCGTTCCATCAGCAATTGCACAATGCGCTGGTCCGCGCCGTCAACGAGCGAAAAGGTGAGGTTGGGGGGTGATAAATCCACAACTCGCAAATCATTGCGCAGAGCGTTCTTCACCCGCAGGTCGCGCTTGTCTTCTGCCAGACTCACCAGTGCGTCCAGCGTGCCGTAGCGCGACAAGTCTGGCTGCTCCGCCTGTTTTCCAAGCGACACGTCCGTCACGTTGGAGACGGCCAGCACTGCGGCAGGTTCTGGCGTAACTGTCTGCGTGTCACTTATGAGTTCGGAGGTAATCGGTTTTGCGGCCACTGCCATCGGGCCGTCCGTGATCTGTGGTGACGGCGCTTCTTGCACATTGGCAGGCGCCATGGCTGTGATATTGCTATCGCCCCCTGGCGCCGTACTCGGGGTTGCTCCGCCTGCAGCAATAGGCTGCTTTGCCAGGTGCTTCAGCCGTTCAATTGCGTCCTCGGGGCCGGGAAGCTCCGTGGCATGGGCCATGCGTACGAGCACCATTTCAGCTGCGGCCAACGGGTCGCGGGCCATGGCAACTTCTCGCCCACCCTTCAGCAATGTCTGCCAGGCGCGCCCGAGAACACGGACGGAGAGCTTCTGCGCAAATTCGTTGCCGCGTGTTCGCTCGGTCTCGGTTATGCTCGCGTCCTGCGCGGCGTCGGCTACGAATTTCAGGCGCGTGACAAAATGGGTGAAGGCCGCCAAGTCGGCCAGCACAATCGTTGGGTCCGCGCCGACTTCATATTGAGCCCGCAATTCTCCCATGGCGCTGGCCACGTCGCCGGATAGAACCTGCTCAAAGAGGTCTATGATCCGCGCGCGGTCGGCGAGGCCCAGCATATCGCGCACGGCTCCGGCTTCCACGGTTTGCACGGCATGGGCGATCGCCTGGTCGAGGATCGACAGGGCATCGCGCACAGAGCCTTCCCCGGCGCGGGCGATCAGTGCTGCGGCTTCATCTTCAATGCCAAAATTCTCCAGCCCAGTGATCTTTTTGAGGTGAGACGCAAGAAGCTCGCTATCGATCCGGCGCAGATCAAAGCGTTGACAACGAGACAAAACCGTAACGGGTACTTTGCGGATCTCGGTGGTCGCAAAGATGAATTTCACATGGGCTGGCGGCTCTTCCAGCGTTTTCAGCAGGCCGTTGAAGGCGGCCTTGGACAGCATGTGCACCTCGTCGATGACGAATACTTTGTACCGTGCTGATACCGGGAAATATTGAGCGGATTCGATGATGCCACGAATGTCGTCAATGCCTGTGTTGGAGGCGGCATCCATTTCGATAACGTCTTGATGGCGGCCCTCCATAATAGCCCGGCAGTGAACACCTTCATCGCTTAAATCGATGGTCGGTTCTTTTATGGCATCGGTCTCGAAGTTCAGCGCTCGGGCCAAAATGCGCGCCGTCGTTGTTTTGCCCACGCCCCGCACACCGGTCAGCATGTAGGCCTGGGCAATCCGGCCTGTCTCAAAAGCATTTGACAGGGTCCGAACCATGGCGTCCTGCCCGATCAGATCGCCGAAATTCTTGGGTCGATATTTGCGCGCCAACACACGATATTCAGTGTCGGCCACATTTGCGGGCGACTCAATATCTGCTGGGTGAGGCCTGTCTTCCATCAGTGCACATTATCCGCCAGCGCTGGCCCAAGAAAGGCACGCAGCAAAAAGAAAATGAAAATGCGGGAAAAGGTGGGAGGCTGACAAAATGACCCGTTCCGGGCTCGTTAGGGCTGCTTCCTTCCGGACCTGACCCGATTGGCGAGTGGTGCGTCCACCGCCAACCTCCCGCCGCTTATATCGACCCAAATGGGCCGTGGTGCAAGGGGGCTGGCGCGATGGTGTTGGGGTCAAGTTCAATTTGTGCGCGACCGCAGGCCTACAAAGTCGTATGCACACGATGACCATCCCAAGCTGCCGCGATCGACCGCCATGACCCTTAGCTTTCCCGCACCTGCATCCGCAATGACAGACCTGTTCGCAAACTGCCCGGTGCCCGAACCATCTGAAGGGATTGTCTATACGGGCAATGATCTCCAAACGGCCTCCGAATATCGATCCCAAGATGATGTAGCGGCGGCACTGGCACACAAGGATGCGCTGTTTTTGGGTTTGCAGAATGGTCGCGTGGTCATGGCCGGCGATCAGACCGAGGGAACGGCACAAGCCATCATGCACGACAAAGCAGCCATCGTCGAGTTGGGCGGTGACCTCCAGGAGGCCGTTTTGCTGGGGCATACGGCTGGTGGAGCGCCACGGCTTGCGGTTCATGTTGCGCAGGATTTCGAAGCCTTGCCAGACCATTTCCACCAGAGCGATTTTCGGTCGTCTTACATAAAGGGCTGGTTCAGCCGGTCGGACGCGGGCGCGCTTGCGCAGGGGGCGGCACTTTTGGCTTGGAACCGAGGCGCAAAATTCTGCGGTGTTTGCGGCGGCGAAACCGTCATGCAAATGGGTGGCTACCGGCGGGCGTGCACGCAATGCGGGCAACGACACTTTCCACGCACCGACCCTGTTGTGATAACGCTGCCCGTCGATCAAATGGGCGACCGGTGCATACTCGGGCGCAGCCCCCATTTCCCGCCTGGCATGGTGTCATGTCTGGCGGGGTTTGTGGATGCTGGCGAAACGCTGGAGAACGCCGTGCGAAGAGAAACGCACGAAGAGTCGGGTGTCGAAATCGGGCGGGTTCGATTCCACGCCAGTCAGCCATGGCCTGCGCCGCACACGATTATGATCGGGTTTTACGGCGAGGCCACCAGTGATCAAGTCCGTTTCGACAGCCAGGAGCTCGAAGCGTGCCGATGGTACACGCGCACCGAAATTCTTGAGATGCTTGATGTGCCCTATGGGGACGAGACCCGGGAGCACCTGCCGCCCCATGGGGCGATTGCACATCTGTTGATCCGCGATTGGGCCAATGAGCGCCTTACCCGACAGGGGTGAAAATCACGAACATCACAATCGTCACAAGAAACTCAAGAACCACAATTCCGAATGCAAATGGTGATGGTTTATTGAGGGCGATCCGGGTGAGGAAAAACGCAGCGGCCAACGACGCGAAGAAGGCGATGAACAGAGCGATCAGCGCCAGCGTATTGGCCGGGCTGATGGCCTGCAAAATTGTGATGGGCAGCAGCAAATAGGCAATTGTGAGTTTGCCCCAATTTGATGCGTTCACGTAGATTGGGAAGCGATCAGCAAAGCCCAGAGGCCTGGACAGCAGGTGCAGCGCCAGCAAAGGCCCCAACCACAGCGCCGCGATGAGCAACAGGTCTGCCGCCAAAAGGCTAGCAACCATTGCGTGACCAAGTATCGCTTGGTCGGTGCTCATTCTGTAGAGTTCGATGGGTGCCGCGAGGGCCAGCGCAAAGAAGGAGTTGCGCGTGCCATTTGGTGTCAAGTCAAGCGCCGCGAGACCTGCTGGCCTGTTGAGCATCAATGCGAAGCTGCCCAGACACCGTTCCACAATCACGTCGAACGGTTTCGAGTTTGATTTGGTACTCTTATCCGCCATGGGTTTGTTGTGCCGTGAACCAGTCCATGATCATTCGCTTGTAGATGGCCGTGAGAGTATCGAGATCGGCCAGTTCCACTCGCTCGTCCACCTGATGCATGGTTTGGCCCACAAGGCCAAACTCCACCACCGGGGCGTAGTCTTTGATGTAACGTGCATCGGACGTACCGCCGCCGGTGGAAATGTCCGGCACCCGGCCTGTCACTGCCTCCACAGACCCACGAACAGCGTCGATCAGCGCGTCGTTTTGGGTGCGAAACACATGGCTTGGGCGGTCCCGCCATTCAATATTGTATCGGGTCGGCTGGTTTGATCCCCGATGCGGTGGCACCTGCGCGCCTTCATCCAGCCGTCGGATCAGTTCCGCCATCAATGTCTCCGCCGTCCACACGTCATTAAACCGCACGTTGAAATGCGCTGTTGCAGCGGCGGGAATGACGTTCACGGACGGGTTTCCGACATCAATGCTGGTCACTTCCAGATTGGTGGGCTGAAAGGCGTCCGTGCCCTCATCCAGGGGCTTGGTCAGCAAAGCGTCGAGCAGGCGCATAAGCCGTGGAACAGGATTGTCGGCCAAATGGGGATAGGCGGCGTGGCCCTGTGTCCCCTGCACGGTAATTTTGCCGGACACCGAGCCACGACGGCCTATCTTGATGGCGTCGCCGAGGGCATTTGGGTTGGTCGGCTCGCCCAGAATACATGCGTCTATTATATCACCGCGTGCCGCCACCCATTGCAGGAGTTTGTCCGTTCCATTGATGGCCGGGCCTTCTTCATCACCTGTGATCAGAAATGAGATTGAACCGGGGAGGGGGCCAACGGCCAACAGCGCTTCCACCGCCGTCAGAAAGCACGAAATACCGCCCTTCATGTCCACAGCGCCGCGGCCATACATCATGCCGTCGCGCACTTCGCCCTCAAACGGACCGAAACTCCAGGCCTCTTCATCTCCCGGCGGTACCACATCCGTGTGGCCGGCAAAGCACAAATGCGGCGCCTCGGTGCCAAGCCGTGCGTAGAGGTTTTCGACATCGGGAGTGCCGTCATCACTGAAGATCACGCGATGGACTTCAAATCCCAAGGCCTCCAGTCGGGCGTTCAAAACACCTAGAGCACCCCCTTCTGTCGGGGTCACTGAAGGGCATTGAATCAAGTCGCGCAGGAGCGCAGCAGGTGCGGTAAGTTCTGTCATGGCAAAGCGCTACCATCGCCACGCTACAGGTCAAGAACGATAAGCCGGGGGGGACAATCGGTCTCCGCTCGTCCCGCTACCACCCGCCTTTACTGATCCCAGGGCCGGCTGTTGCGCCGTGGGCCATAAGGGTTCGGTCCATCAGTCCCATCAACCAGACACAGTGCCAGATAGGCAATCACGGCCACAAAAGGCACCAGCGCCACGAAAACCAGCGGCCATGGCAAGG
>JBCBZX010000061.1:0-12042 GCA_039815105.1 Pseudomonadota bacterium | reverse complement strand
GTACTCATTTGTCGTTGATAAAGAGGACAGCTCGTGCGCTGCTCGTCACGCATGACTGCTAAGTGGTCATGTTCCGACAGACATTGCTGCTGTCGGGCGGCGCCGAGCCAACGGGTGCACAGGTCGAAGCTCTGCTCGCGAGCGCCCTGGAGGCCTGTGAACGCTACTTTCAGGCATTCCAGTTCGTCGTTTGGTCTGGATTTGACGCGAGGCGCGCTGTTGACTGCGCCCATTTTGAAACTCAAGGAACAGCCTAGGACTTGAAAAATCCGGGCGAAACCGGGGGAAAGCCCCCATTTTCCGGGCTTTTCGACCATGTTGGGCTTGGGAAGCTATCATTTTCGATTAGCTTCACACCGATTCTTCAGAAGGAGTACTGAGATGAATAAAAACGAACTCGCAGATGCAGTGGCAGCCCACACCGGTCAGTCCAAGGCAGAAGCCCAAGCTGCCGTTGAAGCGGTCTTCGCAACCATCCAGTCGGAACTGAAATCCGGCGGTGAAGTGAACCTTGCTGGTTTCGGCAAATTCTCTGTGACGGAGCGTGCAGCTCGCGAAGGTCGCAATCCGCTGACCGGCGAGAAAATTCAGATCAAAGCGAGCCGTGGTGCAAGCTTCAAGGCTCTCAAAGGCCTCAAGGATGCGTTGAACGGCTGACCCTCGATGTTATGAAAAAACCGGCGGCGCACGCAACATCTTGCGGCCCGCCGGTTTTTTTGTGTCTGTTTTGCAGGCAAAGGGATTGGTCCCTGCGTTCAAGGGAACGCGCAATCCAAATTTAAGTGAGGCTGCGTTGACCCGCCAATCCGATAAGCTATCCAAATTCCCGAAATCGGTCACCTTGCTGGGAGGTGGCAATATGGGCAGGGCCATGCTTGAGGGTTGGTTGTCGGGCGGCCTTCCGGGCGCTCAGGTCGGCGTCATCGACCCTCACCCCTCAGGCGAACTGTCCGAGCTTGCGACAGCGCATGGTTTTAGAATTGTCAGCACCGCCCCCGATCTGACGGCGCCCATCCAGTGCCTGGTCATTGCTGTGAAGCCACAGTTTGCGCAAGCGGCACTTGCAACGTTGGATGGCCTGCTGACACAGGACACCATTGCCATCTCCCTTGCTGCGGGCAAGACATTGGCGTTTCTGGAGGCCTGTTGCGCACCTGCCAAGGTCGTACGCACCATTCCCAACACCCCCGCGCTGGTGGGCCGCGGCGCCACCGGCGCCATTGCCGGTGACGGCCTGTCGCCAGAGCAACGCGACTTGGCCGACAGATTGCTCTCAGCGGTTGGCCTCACCGTTTGGGTGGACAAGGAGACAGATATCGACGCGATTACCGCGCTGTCAGGCTCGGGCCCGGCTTATCTGTTCCACATGGTGGAAGCGATGGCCCAGGCGGGTGAAGCCCTCGGGTTGAACACTGATATGGCTCAGCTGTTGGCACGGGCCACGGTGGAGGGTGCCGGTGAGCTGTTGCACCGATCGGACAGAGCGGCATCGGCGTTGCGAGCCAATGTCACGTCGCCCGGCGGCACCACTGCAGCTGCCCTGGATGTTCTGATGGACCAGACGGACGGCCTGCCGCCTCTGATGACCAAGGCGTTAAAGGCTGCCAAGCAACGCAGCGAAGACCTGGCCTGACAATTTTTGGGCTTGAGCGCGTATCAGGCATAAACAATCACACCGGGCGGTTCCCGCGCCACAGATCACGCCGGTTTGAACATGGCAAGATTGCGGCAAGCATGCTTCTTCAGGCAGCGTTCAGCTTTCGGGGTGAAAATAGCACCAAGACACAAACCGTGTTCTGCCTAATGCCCGGCCTTGGTGGGGCCAGACCTTTTTGGAGTACATTATGACCAACCGTCGCCAATTTCTCGTCTCTGGTTTGAAAGCAAGCCTGGCTGCGATCACCTTTACCGGTGCAATTGCCAGTGTACCCAGTTCAGCGCTTGCCCATCACACCAAGCGCTACCGCAATTTCAAACTTCCAAAAAAGTACCTGCCGCAGCGCGTGACCTACAGGTCGAAATACCGACGCGGCTCAATCGTGGTCGATCCGCGCAATCATTATCTTTATCTCATCGAATCTTCCACCCGCGCCCGCCGCTATGGCGTGGGTGTCGGACGCGCTGGCCTGGCCTTCAAGGGCTCAGCCCGAATTGGGCGCAAGGCCAAATGGCCCACCTGGACCCCAACTCAAAACATGATCCGCCGCGAGCCGCACAAATATGCAAAATATGCAGGCGGTGTACCCGGTGGTCCCACCAACCCGTTGGGCGCCCGTGCGCTTTACCTGTATCGCGGCAAACGCGACACCTACTATCGCATCCACGGAACAACTGCTCCTTGGTCAATTGGCCAGTCGGTTTCCAATGGCTGCATTCGCATGATCAATGCACATGTTGAGGATTTGTACGCACGGGTGAAAGTAGGAACAACGGTCTACGTCATCTAAGTTGGCCCCATGGCCAAATGATATGAGCAATCAAAGGGCTACCCCTGGGTGGCCCTTTCTTGCATTTTGCCGCAGGTGGTGCGGGTGCAAGCCAGGAGTTTTGAGCCTAAATTGAGTTGGCAAGAGTGAGGTACACCATGACCGACAGCGACAAACCCCACCAAACCAATGTCGACAAAACTGCACTTGTCGACGCTCTATTTTCGGCACTGACATCTAAAAGCTGGCACGAAATCCATTTGGCAGACCTCGCCGCCAGCGCAAAAGTTGGCCTGACGGATCTGCGCTCCATCGCTGGGAGCAAAACTGACATCATGACCATTTTCGCCGAGAAGGTGGACGAAGAAGTTCTGGAAGCCGTGGATGAAGATTTGGCTGATGAGCCCGCCCGCGAACGGCTGTTCGACGTCTTGATGGCTCGGTTTGACGCCTTGGCCGATAAAAAGCCGGGCCTCAAACAGCTCATGACCGATGTGCGCCGCGATCCTTTGCTGGCCCTTGAACTGAACCGGATTGCGGTACGCTCGCAATCCTGGATGCTCATTGGAGCGGGCATCAACCCTGACGGTTTGATGGGCGCTGCCAGGGTGCAGGGTGCGGTGTTGGCCTTCTCACACGTCATGCGCACATGGCTTAAAGATGACGATGAAGGGCTGGCCGCCACCATGGCCGAACTGGACAAGACGCTTCGCCGCGGTGAAGAGCAACTCAGTCGCCTCGACCGTGCGCTGGGACTGTTCCAACCCCGCAAACGGCGCAGTGAGCGCTCAGACACCCAGCCGAAATACCCAACCCATGAATATACGGCCCGTGAGCAGCCCATCACATAGGGTTTGCTGACCTACGCAGTTTGCTGAAACGAGCCGGTTGCTGAAACGCCATAGCGGTGGCATCAATGGACCATGCCAGACCTTGATGAAATTCACCGCCACCAGGACGATAGCAAAGGCCGCTACCATTGGGCCGATGCCGGAAAGCCGGAGGCCGAATTGACCTATTCTGTCTTGAGTAAAACCGTGCACATTATCGATCACACCGGCGTGCCGGACGTCTATCGCGGCCAGGGCGTGGGCAAAGCACTTTGGCTCCGAGCAGTCACGGATGCCCGGGATGAAGGGGTCAAAATCGTACCTTTGTGCCCGTTCGCCGCCAGCATGTTCCGGCGATATCCGGAATGGCAGGACGTGTTGAGCTCATGAGCGCCGAAATCAGTTTCGATGACTTTATGAAGGTGGATGTTCGCGTGGGGCGCATTCTCAAAGCTGACGCATTCCCAGAGGCTCGCAAACCCGCATTCAAGCTAACCATCGATTTCGGCCCCGATATTGGCGTCAAAAAGAGCTCTGCACAGATCACGGTGAACCACACGCTGGAAAGCCTGCCCGGCTGCTTGGTGATGGCGGTGGTGAACTTTCCACCTCGGCAGATAGGCCCGTTCATGTCCGAAGTGCTCACACTGGGTGTGCCGGATGAAAATGGTGAAGTGATGCTGATAAAGCCCGCACAGGACGTGCCGATTGGCGGTCGACTTTACTAAACCAAATGCGTGAAGCGGAACTCAATCGCTTGCCCGGCGGGCACTATAGGCTACGATTCCCGCGAATTCAGACAGCACGGAGTGCTTGACCATGTCCTTACACTTCTCGGACGAAGAATTTGCGCGCCGCCGTTCTGCCCTTCTTGCGGCCATGCAGGCCCAGAAGCTGGAAGCCATGCTGCTGTTCGCCCAAGAGAGCATGTATTGGCTCACAGGTTATGACACATTCGGATTTTGCTTCTTCCAATGCCTGGTGGTGACAGCGGACGGTGAGATGGTGCTGCTCACCCGCTCTGCAGATCTTAGGCAGGCTCAGAACACATCAAACATCAAAGACATTCGGATCTGGTCGGACCGCCAGGACGCCGACCCGACCGCGGAACTGCAAGACATTCTGGACGAATTGAACCTATTGGGGGCCATGGTTGGCGTGGAATATGACACCCATGGTCTCACCGCCGCCAATGGCCGCAAGCTTGACCAGCGTATGCGGGCCTTTGCCCGCTTGGGCGATCATTCCATGCTGGTTCCTGAGTTGCGCCTCATCAAAAGCCAGGAAGAGATCACATATGTCAGGCAGGCAGCCACGCAGGCCGATCAGGCATTCGATGCGGCCCTCGCGCTGGCTGCGCCTGGCACAAATGAAGCCGATATTCTCGCCGCCATGCACCAATGCGCCTTTCAAGCCGATGGCGACTACCCGGCCAATGAATTCATCATCGGCTCCGGTCACAACGCACTTTTGTGCCGGTATCAAAGCGGTCGCCGCACGCTGGATCGACAGGACCAGCTGACATTGGAATGGGCGGGCGTTCACCGCCACTACCATGCCGCCATGATGCAAACTGTTCCGATTGGTGGCGCAACGGCGCGGCACAAAGAACTGCATGTAGCAGCCCGTACCGCTTTGGAGGAGATCGAGGCCGCACTGGGGGCATCTCGCACGACGCCGACAGATTTGGGCGACCTGTTCGCCATCCACGCCCGCATTCTAGATGGAGCGGGCCTTGCCCGCCATCGTCTCGCCGCCTGCGGCTATTCACTTGGTGCACGGTTTGCGCCGTCATGGATGGAACCGCACATGCTCTACAGCGGCAATGAGCGTGCGGTGGAGCCGGGCATGGTCTTGTTCGCTCACATGATCATCATGGATTCTGATACCAACACCGCCATGTGCCTTGGCAGAACATTCCTCACCACCGAAAATGGGGCGGAGCCTTTGTCACGACATGGCTATGACCTGCTGGAACGGTGACGCATTGAGACTGCAGTCGGTCTTACCCGTCACGCACCAAGTGCGTTGGGAACAAACACAATGAATCGCATTGCAGACCAATTGTGGTCTTGTGAATCCCCACCCACCCGCTAAGACCACCGCCATGCAAAGTTGGTCGCTAGTGTGGCGATCTAAGCGGGGGCAAGCGCCAGATGAAACTCTTCGCGGGCAATTCCAATCAATACCTCGCAAAGCAGATTGCGGAATATCTCGATACAGATCTCAGCAACGCATCGGTTCGCCGCTTTGCGGACCAGGAGATTTTCGTAGAAATTCGCGAGAATGTGCGCGGCGAAGACGTCTTCATTCTGCAATCCACCTCCTACCCCGCCAATGACAATCTGATGGAAATGCTGGTCATGATCGACGCTGTGCGACGGTCTTCAGCCAAGCGCATCACCGCCGTCATGCCCTATTTCGGCTATGCGCGGCAGGATAGAAAGCCTGGCCCACGAACACCCATCTCGGCCAAACTGGTGGCGAACCTCATTGTTGAGGCTGGCGCAGACCGCGTTCTGACGCTCGACCTACACGCCGGTCAGATCCAGGGTTTCTTCGATATCCCAGTGGACAATTTGTACGCTGCGCCGGTTATGGCGCGGGACATTCGCGACAAAGGCGACATTTCAAACATCATGGTTGTCTCGCCAGACGTTGGCGGCGTCGTGCGAGCTCGTGCACTTTCCAAACGCCTTGATGGCGCTCCACTCGCCATTGTGGACAAGCGCCGCGAACGGGCGGGCGAAAGCGAAGTCATGAATGTCATTGGCGACCCAAATGGCTATGACTGCATTCTGCTTGATGACATCATTGATTCCGGCGGCACGCTGGTGAATGCGGCCGAGGCCTTGCTCGCCCAGGGTGCCAAATCTGTGACAGCGTACATCACCCATGGCGTGCTTTCAGGCCAGGCGGCAACCCGAGTGGCCAACTCCAAGCTCAAGGAACTGGTGATCACCTCCTCCATAGAGCCAACCGCTGCGGTGGAAGAAGCGCCCAATATTCGCGTGCTGTCCATCGCTTCGCTGATGGGTGAGGCGATCAACCGGACCAGTTTCGAGAAGTCGGTGTCCAGTCTGTTCGACTAGATATGCTGTCATCCCGGCCTTGAGCCGGGATCCAGTGTTTTTGACATGTGCATCCTAAGCCCTTGATCCCGGCTCTCCGCTTCGCTGCGTCCGGGATAACAATCACTCAAATCGCTAATTCCCATAGGCCTTGGCAGGCAACCACGTCACCAGTTCGGGGAAGTAGAATACGACCGCCAGACCGGTAAGCTGCAGGAGCACGAAGGGTATGACGCCGCGATAAATATGGCTGAGCGAAATGCCCGCTGGCGCGACACCCTTTAGATAGAACAATGCGAAGCCCACCGGTGGGGTCAGGAACGATGTCTGCAATGTCACCGCCACCAAAATCGCAAACCAGACCACCGACGGATCACGCACCTGATCGAACCCTGGTATCGCCAGGTCAAGCCCCAAAATGATTGGCAACATCAAGGGCATTATGATGATCGTGATTTCAATCCAGTCCAGCAGGAACCCCAGCAGGAACACGATCAGCAAAATGAACAAAACGATCATATAGGGGTCCTCAAACGCAGAGAGTACCAAAGTCTCCACAATTTCGTCGCCGCCATAACGGCGCAAAACAAATGCGAAGAAGTTTGCCGCAAGAAAAATGCCGACGATGTAGCCGGCTGTATTCATGGTGGAGCGACCAACCTCTTTAAACACCTTCCAGCTCAAACGACCGTTGAGGAGCGCCAGCAAAGTGGCACCGGCAGCCCCCAGGCCAGATGCCTCGGTGGGCGTCGCGACGCCGGCAAAAATGGAGCCAAGCACCAGCAATATCAGGAACATGGGCGGCACCACCGCCAAAAGCACTTCCTTGACCACGGGCCAACCCACCGCTTCCGCCTTCTCAGGCGCGGGCATGGCATCGGGCCGCACCAATCCGTAGACCACAATGAAAATAATGTAGAGCGCACCAAGCAGCAGTCCGGGAAACAGGGCCCCCATGAACAGGTCACCCAACGAAATCGCCAGCTGGTCCGACATGATCACAAGCATGATTGATGGCGGAATAAGGATCCCCAACGTTCCAGCCGATGCGATTGTGCCGGTGGCAATGGGCTTGGAATAGTTCTGCGCCATCATGGCTGGCAGGGCCATCACACCGAGCAGTGTGACCGAGGCGCCAATCACGCCCGTGGACGCGGCAAGGATGATGCCGATCAGCAGCACTGTAAGTGACAGGCCACCCCGCAAGCCACCAAACAGCTTCTGCATGGCATGCATCATACGCTGGGCCACACCGGATTGGTCCAGCATCAAACCCATATAGATAAACATTGGCAGCGCCACGAGCACCGGGTTCTTGACGATATTGCCGAACAGTCGGCCCGAAAGTGCCGAAAGCCTCTGGTAGGTGATACCGGTTCGATCAAAATCCAGAATGTCCCTGAGAACATTGCGATAAGGATCCAGGAAAATCTCGCCTATGAGCGCAAAAATCAGGCTCACGCCAACCAGGGCGTAGGCCACAGGAATGCCGCGAAATAGGAAGGTGATGAACATGATGAACATGGCGAGAACCGCCAGTTCGTTGATGGTGAGCCAACTGCCCAGCCATTCGAAAACCATCATCTCATGTCCTCCGGCCCGCGCATCGCGCCGGGACCGTCTTGTGCAGTCGGCAAACCACCCAACCCATTACGAGCCGGTGGCATGGGCTGATTGTCTTTGGAAACGTCTCGCCGCACATAGGCGGTGGCAATCATTGCCAATGTGATGATGAGCGCCGCGAGCACAGTGTAGGCCATCTCCTGACCCCAGAACTCCAACTCTCCAAACGCCGCAGTTCGCGTGACGGCCCGGGGGGCCATATCCTCAGGCCCGGTCAGCCAGACGAGCCAATACAAAGCGTAGTAGACCGACAGATTGATGAGATACATGACCGCTGGAAATGCATATGCCAAAGTTTGCCATAGCTGGGTTTTGCCCAACTGGCGCATTCGACGCGTGTAGGTGAACCAAACGGCAAGACCCACAAACACAAAGGCCACGTTCATAAAAACTTTCAGCGCCCAGAGGTTGTGCAGCCCATTTGGACTGTCAGACCCCTCCCAGGCTTTGATTGATGAAATGCCATAATGAAGCGTGACATCCCAACACAGGATGATGAATGGCAGGAACAGCCACGACAGACCGAAAATGTCGGTCTTGAGCTTCTTCACACGCGGATAATTGTCGAAAAATATGTCGACCCGCACATGGCTGTTGGTCGTAACCGCAAAGCCAATGCCGATGAGCACCGCCGCACCATACAACCACCATTGCAGATCATCTAACCATGCCTGGTTGTAGCCTGCGCCGCGCAGAACGACTTGGCTGCAAATCGCCACCATGAGAATGGGATAAATAAACGCGAACAAGTTCGACGTCCCAACGATGAAACGGTCACCACGGTTTTGCTCGTGGCGGCTCATCTCACCCGGATCGGAGAAACTCAGCTCAGGGTCGATATTGTCCATAGTGCTTTGGCCTTGATTTCAGACAGACATCCGGACGGCGCATAGCGCCGCCCGGATGTTCCTTCGGTTCGCTAAGGCTTAGCGGGGACGCGGCAGATAGATCGCGTTGTTCCAGGTTTTATACCCGGCGCGGAACTCTTGCAGATCGTCCCAAACTTCCTTGAAGAAGGCGTCTTCAGCGGCCAGCTCTGCGGCCACTTCGTTCCATGTGCTCTCAAATGTATCGAGCATTTCTGGCGGCCAGGACTTGATGGTCACGCCATTTTTCTCAGTGTTCTCCACCATTGCTGCGAAGTTGGTACCTTCGCCTTCCGCATAGTTGGTGGTGATGTTGGCCAGGCACGCAACGCGGATCTGCTCTTTAGCAATGTCAGACAACTCATCATATTTGTCTTTGTTGATCAGCAGTTCGAACATGGTCGCAGGCTGGTGCCAACCTGGGAAGTAGTTGAACTTGGCGATGTTGTGGAAACCAAGACGGGCATCGATCCGCGGCATGGAGAACTCGGTCGCATCGATCGCACCGCGCTCAAGAGCGGGGAAAATGTCGCCAGCGGCCAGCAATGACGTCGACACACCCAAACGCTGCATCACTTCGGCACCAAGGCCAAAGAAGCGCATGTTCAAACCCTCAAGGTCGGCCATGGAGTTGATTTCGTTCTTGAACCAGCCTGATGTTTCCGGCGCGATGATGCCACAAGGCTGGACAACGACATTGTAGCCATTGTCATCATACATACGCTGGAACAGTTCTGCACCGTCATCGTAAAGCATCCACGCCAGGAACTCGCCGGCTTCCGGACCGAAAGGCACGGCAGCGAATAGCGAAGCCGACTTGATCTTGCCCTGCCAGTAGCCAGCAGTTGTGTAGGCAGCGTCCACCGAGCCATTGGAGACCGCATCAAGCGCCTCCAATGTGGGGACCAACTCGCCTGGATCAAAATGTTCGAACTCAACGCTTTCGGATATCGAATTGATTTTGTTTACAAAATCTGTCCCTGCGGTTCCAAGGATCGGCAAATTCTTACCGAATGCCGATGTCATCTCGATGGTTTCCTGCGCGTTGGCCGAACCGGCAAAGGCGACATGCCATTGCGACGCCAGCGATGGCGCCGAGCAGTTTGCTCTTCATGAATATTCTCCCTTTGAAGGTGCGGGCTCCTCTTCCCACACCGATGAGGCGGTAACCGCCAGCCCCTATATTTGGTGAAAGGGGCGACTCAATCAAGCTCAGCTGTGCAACTGAGCACCTGCCTAGGACTAAAGGGGGATGGAAATCCGCACTTCTAAGCCACCCAGCGCGGCTTCACCAAGCTCTATGTCACCCCCATGGGCCAGTGCGATATCGCGCGCAATGGCGAGGCCCAGGCCGGTCCCGCTGTCGTCTATGTTGCGCGACTGATCGAGGCGATAAAAAGGTCGGAAAACATTTTCACGTTCCGCCGGCGGAATGCCCGGCCCGTCATCTTCGACAGCAATATCGAGTGCATGGGCCGCGCGAGTCGCACTGATGCGCACATTCTGGCCGTGGCGAAGCGCGTTTGAGACAATATTGTTCATCATGCGCTGAAAGCCGTTGGGTCGCAGTTCTACTTCCAAATGCCCTGCAAGTTCCAAATCAAGATTGCGGCCTTTCAGTCCGGCTCCGCGCTTGTAACCCTCCAGCAGGGCGTACACATTTACCGTTTCCGATGGTTCATCGCCATGGCCCGACACAAAGTCCAAATATCCTTGGAGCATAGACTGCATTTGCGCGATGTCCTCCTCCAAGTCGCTCACATCATTATCAGCCGATAAGAGGGCCAATTGAAGTTTGAACCTGGTGAGAACTGTCCGCAGATCGTGGCTAACCCCAGCAAGCATTGTGGTCCGCTGCTCGATCTGTCTCTCCAGCCGGTCGCTCATAACCAGAAACTGCCGGGTCGCCTGGCGCACTTCCCGCGCGCCACGGGGCCTGAACTGGTCTGAAATGCCCAAGCCCCGGCCAAATGCATCCATCTCGCGGCTCAGCCGCAAAATAGGCGTGATCTGATTGCGCAAAAAGACGATTGCAATGGCCAGCAACACCAGTGAGGAACCCACCATCCAAACCAGAAAGATATGGCTGTTGGACGCATAAGTGTGGCTGCGGCGCGCGAACACCCGCAACACTCTGTCATCCAGCTTTATCCGGACCTCCACCAATGCGGTGTTGCCCACAGTGTCGATCCAGAATGGCCGCCCAATCTGCTCACTAATCTGCGCGGACAGGGCGCTGTCGAGAACCGAAAAGAAGGGTTTGGGCCCAGGGGCCGGAAGCGGCTCATCAGGCTGAACCGAAATGGTAAGGCCCAGCCTTTCCCGTGCGATGCGGGTAAGTTCGCTGTAATTGGCGTCATGGGGATAGGTCTCAATGACATCGATAATCGCCGCTATATCTTGGGTGACGGCGCTTGAAAGCCGCTGGGTCACCTGTTCCCAATGGCGCTCCATGAACACGAACGCGACAATCGACTGAAGGATCACCACCGGCGTGATGATGATGATCAGCGCACGCGCATAGAGCCCGCGGGGCATAAAGCTCAGAAGGCGGTTGATGTACTTGCGGACGACCTGCTCAAGTTCACCACGGTGCACGATCTTGGCGTCAGCCTGAGCTCCGTTGTGAGGGTTGGTTTGACCGTTTGCGCCAACTTCATCGCTCGATGATGACGCGCCCCCGCGCTTTGCCCAGCCTTCGGCTGATCTTGCTATTTCAGACTGGCTCAACTGCCATCCCCAACAGGCTAAAGGTCATTCTACATTTAGCTTGTAGCCGATCCCGCGCACGGTTTGCAGCCAAATCGGATTGGCGGGGTCTTTTTCGATTTTTCGCCGCAGCCGGTTGATCTGCACATCGACTGTGCGTTCACCGGTTGCCGTTTCATCGTTGAGCAGTTCATGGCGAGGCACCACCTCGCCGGCCCGCTCGGCAAACAAAGTCAGCATCTCCTGTTCGCGCTCGGTCAGGCGAATGGCCAGATTGCCAGCCTGCAACTGCTTGCGCGCGATGTAAAATGTGTATGGGCCGAATACAATCTGCTCGATGCGGGGTGTCTCTATTGGCCCCCCACGGCGCAAAATGCTCTTCACCCGCAACAGCAACTCCCGCGGGTCAAACGGCTTGTGAAGAAAATCATCAGCGCCCGCCGACAGGCCTTTGATGCGGTCATCCACCTCGCCCAGCGCCGTCAACATCAATATGGGGGTGGCGTCTTTTTGCCCG
>JBCBZX010000214.1:0-5405 GCA_039815105.1 Pseudomonadota bacterium | reverse complement strand
CTCGGTGACGCAGAGTGGCCGCAATGTGAAGATTTCCGGCGTGGCGCAGTCATCGACCCGTGTGTCGTCTTACATGCGCAATGTGAACGAGTCCGGTTGGCTCGAAAACCCGTTTCAGGGCCATCGCCCGCGCCATGCGCGAGCTGTTTCCGCCCACGCCATTGCAGCACAATCTCACATTATCGAACCGCTATGGTGCTGAAATCTGGCTCAAGCGCGAGGACCTTTCGCCGGTACGTTCTTACAAAATTCGCGGCGCTCTCAACGCCATGTCTGCCTTGCTTGCTTCCGGCGTCAAAGGTCCATTTGTGTGCGCATCTGCGGGCAACCACGCGCAGGGTGTGGCGTTTGCGGCACGCCATTTTGGGGTAAAGGCGGTGGTCTTCATGCCGGTTACCACGCCGGACCAAAAAGTCCGCCGCACGGCCACCTTTGGGGGGCCGAATGTGCGCATTGAACTGACCGGAGACTATTTTGACGAAAGCCAGGCGGCAGCCAGGGCTTACACCGAACAGGAAGGCGGCGTTTTTTTACCTCCTTTTGACAGCGAGTTGGTCATGGCCGGCCAGGCAAGTGTTGGTGTCGAGATTATGGATGATTTGGGCTCTGCGCCCGATGCGATTGTCGTTGGGGTTGGCGGTGGAGGCCTGTCGGCCGGCCTGACGTCGTTCTTTCAGGCCAGTGGAGCTGCCACAGAGTTTTGGCTGGTGGAGCCAGATGGGGCGCGCAGCTTACAAGCGGCGCTGGCAGCGGGCGCACCCAGGACACTGGACAGCGTTGACAATTTTGTGGACGGCGCATCGGTGGCACGTGTCGGTGATAACACGTTTCGCGTGCTGGCCGCTCAACCGCTTGAACGAACCCTGGGCGTCCCGGAAAACCGGGTATGCAGCACGATGCTCTCCATGCTCGATACTGAAGGCATGGTGCTGGAGCCCGCAGGCGCACTTACCATTGACGTTTTGGCTGACCTGTTTCGACTACATGGAGACAAGATGCGTGGCAAACGAGTGGTCTGCATCACGTCCGGCGGAAATTTTGACTTTGAGCGATTGCCAGATGTGAAAGAGCGCGCTCTGCGATGGGAGGGCCGTAAGAAGTACTTCATCCTGCGCATGCCGCAACGGCCAGGTGCGCTGCGCGATTTCCTCGACCTGCTGGGGCCAGAAGACGATATTACGCGCTTTGAATACCTCAAAAAGTCTGCCCGCAACTTTGGCTCAGTGCTTATCGGCCTGGAAGCAAAGGCCGGCGGATCTGAACTGAATGCCGCTGGCGGTGCGCCTGCCCCGGCGGACAGTTTCAAAAAGCTGGCGGACCGGGTATCGGCGGCCGGTTTTCAATTTCGCGATATCACCGATGACCCCGTGCTTGCCGAATTCCTTATCTGACTGGCGGCCAAGGCGCGGGCCTTAAGCCCACCTTTGGCAACGACAAAGAAAAAGGGCCCCGATGGGAGCCCTTCAACAGATTCACTGAAAACGCCGATCCGCCAAATCAGCGGCCGGTTTTAGAGTGATTGCAGATTGCCCGCAGACGTTTTGCCGCGATCTTCCACCAGTTCATAGGACAGTTTTTGCCCTTCAGTGACTTCAGTCATACCTGAACGCTGGACCTGGGAGATGTGCACAAAGATGTCTTTGCCGCCATCATCTGGTTCGATGAAGCCATAACCTTTGGTGGTGTTGAACCATTTCACGGTGCCGGTTGCCATAGATGATATTCCTTTCATGGCCTTGCGCCGGTGCTCACACCCCTCTTGGCCGTGGGCGCCGACTAATTTATTCGCCATGGTCTGCAGAGTTATCGATCTCAGCCGTCCGCTCACGCGCCGGGGGTATTCAAAGCATGGTCGAACGCTATTGTAACCGAAATTGAGACCAACGTCATGCAATGTTTTGGCCAGTTGTGAATGTTCCTAAACTGGCCCAACTTTCAGCAATCTTCAGCACTGTCGGCCGCTTCAACTTCGGTCAACGTCGCTTTGAGCGCGAAATCAGTGTAATTCATGCGCAAATCGCGGCTAAAACCGTTCTCATAGAGTTTGAACGAAACTGAGTAAAACGGCTCATTCTCACCGCCATTCTCCCGCCCTGTGGTGGTTTCCTTGAAGTAACTCACTGTTACCGGCCACCACTTTTGCGATGCAATGGACGCGGGCAAGACATCTGTTTCGGTGTCATCATCTGCCAGGCCAGTGCGGGGGCGTCCGATCACAGACTGGGTGAAATAGGTCTCGGTGCCATTGTCCGCTCCGTCGAAAATCTGCGCCCGCAAGAATGTCTCGCCATCCTTGGCCGCTTGAACGATGGAAGCCAGGTGCTGGCTGGGGAAGATGGCGCCATCAAGTTCCACTTCTTCGCTCTCGGGCTTGCGCAACCGCACTGTGAGCGCCTGATCAGCCAAATCGGCTGACCCGACGATCTGGCGATCCAGCTGCTGGTTGGTGAACACTTTGGTGGCAAAGTTGAAGCTGCTGCCGTCGGCGCTTTCATAAGTGGTGGTCTGCTGATCGCTGAGCACCGTGGTGTCACCAGCATTGAAATTCAAAACAAACCGAAATCGCGTGCTGAAGCCCTCGCACACATTGCCTGCCAGCTCGTAAACCAGCTTTCCATTGGCACCTTCTATGCCCTCAGCTCTGTCGGCCTTGCCATCCAGGGACACATCATAAATGGCGGTGTGTGATACGAAGCCGGACAGCGCGTTGGTCTGGGTCGCATGGGCCACACCCGTAGCGGTCACCGCAAGGGCGCACAGAGACCAAACGGCCATCGACAGAGCGAAACAGCCTCCAGCGGCGCCACTGCCGATTGCACGACACGTATAATGTTTCATGATTCCCTCATTGCCCAACGCCTAAGTGTTGCTACCTTGTGGCCTGAAAGAGCGGCAAACAAAAGGCCGTCCCGTGCCGCACTGGCCAAACTAACCGGCCCAACAAAATGAACTGGCGATTATTATGGCGAACAAATTTGAAAACAGGCTTGCCGAACTGGGTATAAGCCTGCCCGGACCATCCGCGGCGGCGGGTAATTATGTGCCAGCGGTTGAAGCTGGAGGCATGCTCTACATCAGCGGTCAAATCGCTCGAAACCCCGATGGCAGCCCCCTTGTCGGGCGCTTGGGTGACGATATTGATGTCGCAGCGGGTCAGACGGCTGCGCGGTCCTGCGCCATTCAAATCATTGCTGCGGCCAACAATACACTGGGCGGTTTGGCGCGCGTGGACCGCATCGTAAAATTGCAAGGGTTCGTTTCGGCCACTGCGGAGTTCACAGAGCATCCGGCGGTCATCAATGGAGCGTCGGATTTGATGGTCGAAGTGTTTGGTGCGGATGTGGGCAGCCATGCCCGGGCCGCCGTGGGTATGGGCTCGCTCCCACTTGGGGTCGCGGTGGAAATTGACGCTGTGATCGCACTGAAGCCCGACTGATGGGAGACGTTAAGCGCACACCGCCAGAGGATATGAAATGGTTGACCGAGCGCCCCATCGCACATCGTGGCCTGCATGCGCCAGAAGACAGGATTTACGAGAACACGCTGTCAGCCTGCCAGGCAGCAGTGGCAGGCAAGTTTGCAATCGAGATCGACGTTCAACTTGCCGGCGATGGCGAAGCCGTAGTGTTTCATGACGCTGACCTGCGGCGCATGTGCGGTCTCAACGAGCCGGTTTCATCCCTGACATGCGCCGAACTCTCCCGCATATCGATTTTGGACAGTGACGACACAATAAGCACCTTGCTTAAGACTTTGAGAGCGGTTGATGGCGAAGTGCCCGTTATTGTCGAGCTCAAAGGCAATCCACCCCATGACGCGGCCTTGGCAGAAGCGGTGGTGGAGGCGGTGCGGGCCTACAATGGCAAAATCGCGGTCATGTCTTTCTCGCAAGCGATCATCGGTATGCTGGTGGCGGAGCATTGCCCCTGCCCTATTGGCCTTGTGGCCCGGGGCGATGAGGAACTGGTCAACGAACATGAACAAGCGTTTGAGCACCCAATCTCGTTCATCAGCTATGATGTTAAAGAGTTGCCCACCCAATTCGTTACCCAAGCGCGCCGGGAGCGGAACATGCCGGTGATCACCTGGACCGTGAGAACGCCAGAGCAAGCCGCCGTGACCTATGAGCACGCCGACCAAATTACGTTTGAAGGCTTCGATCCGGACGCCATATCGAACGCATGAGCTCTGAACCAAGCCTCGACGTCCTCAGGACCATCGACCAAATTGACGCCGTCCAGTGGGACCTCCTCGCCAACCCAAACGGAAAAAACCATTCAAGCTACAACCCGTTTCTCAGCCATGCTTTCTTGAAGGCGCTTGAAGACACTGGCTGCGTGGGCGACGGAACCGGCTGGTATCCGCACCACGCGCTGTTGCGCATCGAAGGTAACCCTGTTGGCATCTCGCCGCTTTACGTGAAAACACATAGCCAAGGGGAATATGTTTTCGACCATGGCTGGGCGGATGCGCTTGAGCGCGCGGGCGGACAATATTACCCAAAACTGCAATGTTCAGTACCCTTCACGCCGGCGACCGGCCCACGCCTTCTAACCGCCGATCCGGCCCTAAAGCCCTTATTGGCCAGCGCTCTTTGCCAGATGTGCGAGCAGATTGGGACCTCCACATTGCACGTAACATTTATAAATGCGGACGACAGGGCCGCGTTTGAAGAAGCGGGCTATCTCATCCGCTCCGACCAGCAATTTCATTGGGTTGATGAAAACTATGGGGATTTTGAAGGCTTTTTGGCGAGCCTGGCCTCACGAAAGCGCAAGGCCATCAAACGTGAAAGGCGCGACGCGCTGGCCAATGGGATAGACATTCGCTGGCACACAGGCGCTGATCTGACTGAAGAGCTATGGGACGCGTTCTATAAATTTTATATGGACACGGGTTCGCGCAAATGGGGGCAGCCTTACCTTACGCGGGAGTTCTTTTCAGCGATGGGCGCAACCATGTCCGACGACACCCTGCTTATAATGGCGTGGCGGCACGGCAAGCCTGTGGCCGGAGCAATAAATTTTATCGGCGGAGACACGCTGTTTGGCCGCAATTGGGGATGCGTAGAGCACCACCCATTTCTGCACTTTGAGGTTTGCTATTATCAGGCGGTCGACTTTGCGTTGGCTCGGGGTCTGCGCCGGGTCGAGGCAGGCGCGCAGGGAGCGCACAAGCTCGCCCGCGGCTATCTGCCGGTGGAAACAAACTCAGCCCACTTCATACCGCACCCCGGATTTCGAGATGCTATCGAAAGGTTCGTGCGCCAGGAGCGCGCGGCTGTTACCAGAGAAAACGAAATGCTTGCAGAGATGGGCCCCTACAAAAAGAACAGCCAGACAGAAGGCGAAAAGCAGTGACCGATACATATGACGATCAGAATATATTCGCCAAAATTCTGCGCG
>JBCBZX010000023.1:0-17788 GCA_039815105.1 Pseudomonadota bacterium | reverse complement strand
CCGAGATCATCACCGGAGAGGTGCCCTTCCGAAATTATTCCTGGATGCTCCGCCATGATGCCGAGACCCCTAATGATCGCTACTCCAAGGACGAAAATATCCAGATAAAAGAGGGTTCCCTTGTCGGCGGCCACCACGAAATAGGGGTCTTCGCCGTCGTGCACCACGGTGTTGTTGGGGTGTATGGTCGCGCCGTCGACAATATTGTCCGTGACCGAAAGGAGCGAGCGAATGAAGGTTTTATAGGCATCTCGCCCTGCTTCAAACCAAGCGTTGCGGTCTAGCGACGGGTTGGGCAATTGCTTGGGGTAGAAACCGCCTTTTGACCCGACGGGCACGATAACGGCGTTCTTGACCTGCTGAGCCTTTACCAAGCCCAGCACTTCGGTTCTGAAGTCCTGGGCACGGTCCGACCAGCGCAGGCCACCGCGCGCCACCGGACCAAATCGCAGATGCACGCCTTCCACCTGGCTTCCAAACACCCAGAGTTCGCGATACGGCCTTGGTGCCGGCAGCCCGTCAATTGCAGATGGATCGAGCTTGAGTGTCAGCTCCCGGCGCTGGCCATCATCATGTTGCTGGTAATAGCTGGTGCGGAGCGTCGCCTGAATGGTCTGGAGAAAGCGCCGAAATATGGCATCTTCATCAATGGAGTCGACGCTTTCAAGCGCTGCCTCGATGGCCTTGGCGATCTGACTGGATCTGTCCGCGCGATCCTGATCCTTCACGTCCGGATCAAAGCGAACCTGGAACAAGTCCCACAGCCGCCGTGCGATGGAAGGGTGCGCTTGCAGCGCGCGCCATAGATAGTCTTGTGTGAAGCCAAAACTTATCTGCTGAAAATATCGCGCATAGGACCGCAACACGTTCACCTGACCAATGGTGAGGCCTGCCGTCACCACCAATTGGTTGAAGCCATCATTGGTGACCGTGCCATTCCATACGGCCATGAAAGCTGATTGCAGACGCTGCGCATCGCGCTCGGGTTTAAAGATGACACCGCCCTGCGGGCTAAGCCGCATTTCGTGCAGATGCACCTGGCCACCTGAAATCTCAAAGCTGCTTTCATTGAGTACGTCGAAACCAAAATCTTCCAGTATTGGCACACGCCGGGACAGGATCAGTGGCGGACCGAGGTGGTAAAGATCCAGCCTGACCTCCGGTTTTGTTGCTTCGGCGGCGTCCTCACCATTGTCTTCCGGCTCGAAAAAACGTGCGATGAGGGGTTGCTCATCGGATAGTTTATGGATGGAATCGGCATCCGTGAGCGCCTCAACGACCGTGTGCGTGTCCTTATATGCCGCGCCAAAGCCCGGATCGGCCAGTTTGTCGGAATGTTCGGCAAATTCATCATCCCAGCTGCGGACGATTTTGCTGATCGCTTGGTCCAAAGCCCCTTGGTCGATGTTTAAGGTCGACCCGCTGTCCCGACCAATGATGAAGTGAACCCGGGCCAGATGACCTTCTGGAAAACTGGGCTGGAACATGGAGACACGGCCATCAAACGCTTTGGCAAGATGGTCGCCAATCGCAACCCGCACTTGGGATGTGTAGCGCTCGCGCGGCACATAGACCAAGCATGAGACGAAACGGTCAAAGCGATCCATACGCGTGAAAATGCGCGGGCGGGGGCGTTCGTCCAAACGGATAATCGCACTTGCGGTGCTCGCCAACTCATCGGCATCGGCCTGAAATAGCTCATCACGCGGATAGGTCTCAAGAACATTGATCAGGGCTTTGCCGGAATGAGAGTGCGGATCGAGGTTGGTCAACTCGAGCGCGCGTTCCACCTTGCGGCGCAGGCGCGGGATGCGCTGGACGGACTGGCTGTAGGCAGCCGATGTGAACAGGCCGATAATCCGCAACTCACCTTCTAGCGATCCGTCCTCGCCAAACAGTTTGATGCCAACATAATCGTAATGGGACAGCCGGTGCACGCGGGCGCGAATGCCTGCCTTGGTGATGATGAGTGGATCTTCGCCCTGAAGAAACGCCCGGATGTCCGGGCTCATGGTTACCAGTGTTGTTCCCTCGCGCAGCACGCGCAGCTCCGCGTCCGCAAGCAAACCCAGGCCCTTTTCGTCGGTGCTTGGCACAAGGCCGCCATCCTTGGCTGATCCCTGCCAATCGTAGCGGCGGACACCCATGAAGATGAAATTGTGATCCAGAAGCCAGTGCATGAAGGCCAGGCTTTCATCGCGCTGTGACGTGGGGACTGTTTTGTCTCCAACGGCCTCCAATTGCTTGGTCGCTTTCTCCACCCGATGGTGCATGGCCTTCCAGCCGCCCACCACAGTGGCGACGTCAGCAACCGTCTTTTTGATCTCCGCAACAAGTGTCTTGCTGGTGTTGGCGTCCAGATCATCAAATGCCAACGCAAATATGGAAGTTGCTGCCGCATTTGCATTAGCACCACTAACTTGCGGGTGGGCCACCAGTGCCGGCACAATGTTCAACGCAGTCACCGCGCCCAGCAAGCTGTCCACAATAAAGGGGCGGTCCGGCTGCACGACAATGAGCCAATTGTCTTTAAATTCGACTTTCGCACGGCTGCCTGACTGAGCTGCCATCGTCTCATTGGCCAGTGCAAGACCACGATCCAGCCGCGTTTTGGAGAGCTCGGCCATGTCTTCGGCTGCAACGTCGCCGAATAGTTTTTTTCGATCCAGCGTCTGCTTTGCACGAACCTGCGGCTTTTGGGTTTTAATGCGTGGTTTGCTGACCATTTGGTGCTTCCCTCCCCGGAAGATCCTTTTTTAGAAGGATGGGCGGGAGTCTAGCAGTCAAAATAGCGATTGCACCCCCCAAAACATGACATGTCGGTGGCAAACTCTGGCTTGTAGGGCGAAACCGGACCGTATCGACCGATTGTGGTTTCTGGCCGCGTCGTTTCCGGTTAATGTCTGTTGATGAATTCGCAACCCTCAGATGACCGTCCAGAAGAGCACAAGGCCAAACGCGCCGGCGACCATGATGCCGAGGCCGCCGCAGCCCTTCGTGATCTGGAGCGCGTGGGTGAGCAGTCGGAAGTTCTGGGCACATCGTCATTTGCTCGGGTCGCTGGCCGTGCGCGCGACCATATGCTGGGTGCAGACGCCCATGACCAAGATGACCGGGCAGAGGTCTGGGGTCGACGCGTTGGACGCACGCTTGGTGTTGCGTTCGCTGCCTACCTGGTGTGGTGGCTCGTGACATTTCTTGCCCGGGGCGGTTAGTTGGCGGTTCTTGCGATCTCCAGTCATGTGGTGATTGGCCGGGTGGGCCTGCGTGCAATTGCTCCTGCGCTGGAAGCTTTTGCCATTGCAACCCATATTCTGCCGACGGTCACTCTGCCATGGCACCCAGGGCACGGGCCCGGCACGCGATCTCGTAACGATGGATTTGACGATTTGCTTGCCGATCTGGCTTCCTTTGAGGCGGGTGATCTGAACGGCATTCTGACCGGCTATTTTGCCGATGCCGACCAGGTGGTGAGCACGGCTCGGTTCATTCGCCAAATGAAAGCGCAGGACGAGCAGTTGATCTATCTTTGCGACCCTGTTTTGGGGGATGGTGCCACGCTGTATGTCCCTCAGGACGTAGCCGAAGCCATTCGCGATGAGCTCGTACCCTTGGCCGATATTCTGACACCCAATGTGTTTGAGTTGTCCTGGCTCACCCAGACTGAAATCGCAGACGCTGAAGATGCTGCCGTCGCAAGCCACACATTATCGCCCAATGCGGATATGGTGCTGGCCTCTTCGGTCCCCGCAGACAGTGCTGCGCACATGACCATGGTTCTGACGATGCCACCAAAGCCTGCTAAAGGGGGCGGCTCAAACCAGAGTGAAGACACCGTTCAAGTCCAGACCATGGCCCATGAGAGGTTTGACACCGCGCCCAAGGGGACCGGCGATCTGATGGCGGCGGTCATGCTGGCGCTTGTCCTATCAGGTGCATCGCCAGAAGATGTCTTGTCGCGGACGACTTATGTCATGTTCGAGATGGTGAGTATCGCCAATCAGATCGGAACTGATGTCTTGCCGGTGGAGGCGGCGTTGGGTGAGTTGATCGCTGACTTGCTCAATGTCGATCAAGATGAGGATGACGAAAGTGATCAGCTCGATCTCGTTTTCCCGGAAATTGACGATGATCCAGCGCCATCTGTGCACTGAGGCTAGATTTGGGGTAATTTAAAGGGCTTAGGTGGCTGAAGCCATCTTCAATTTCGCCTGAAGCTGGGAAGCGCCTTACCGAGAGCGGCCCATTTTGCAGTTTCTGCAATGCGCTTTGCGCGGGTGGGCGCTGTTTTCGCTGTTTTGATGAATTCAAGGGTCCCCCGTCTCACGGAGAAGGGCAGGGCCGCAAACTCTTGCTCGGCATCGGCCTCCTGCAGCGCGGACGCCAAATCATCGGGGATGATGCCTTCGTCAACATCGTTGAGGAAATCCCACATGCCAGATTCTTTTGCGGCCTCAATGAGTGCCCGCCCCGCATCCGTCATCCGGCCTTCGCTTTCCAGCCGTGCCACTTTGTCCTTATTCACCTTCGACCATGCGCTCTTTGGATTGCGCGGCGATATGCGCACATAGGAGCTTTCGGTGTCGCGCTTGGCGACCACCGAGTCCACCCAGCCAAAGCACAAGAGCTCATCAATAATGTCGAGCATGGGCATGTAGCTGCCATTGGCCACCGATGCCGATGTCTTGCGCCAGCGCACCAGCCAGAGTGTTTCGCCTTTGGCTTGGTTCTCACTAAGCCATGCGCGCAGGTCTTGCAGACCCGTTACTTCCAGTTCGTCGAAGAGAGTTTTGCCGATATCTGGGCCTGGTCTGCGCTCCGCCATGGCGATTTTCATTCCACCTTTAGGGCTGTTACCTCAATTTCGATTTTCATCTCGGGTTCGTTGAGGTCACAGACAATCATTGTGGCGGCGGGCCTTATGTCGCCAAAGGTTTCGCCCAAAACCGGAAACACGCGATCCACATAATCCCGGCTGGTGACATAGTAGTGGCAGCGCACCACATGGCTGAAATCGCACTCGGCCTCGGCCAGTGCCTTACCGATTGTCGCCAAGCAATTGCGTGTCTGATCTTCCACAGTCTCGGGCATCGTCATGCTGGCATAATCGTAGCCCGTGGTTCCTGAGACAAAAACCCATCGGCCTGCCGGCGTGTCCTGAACAACCGCGCGGCTATAGCCTGCGGTTTTTTCGAAGGGCGAGCCTGTGGTGATGAGGCGTCTGGTCATGGCGTTGTCAAATTGAATCTCAGTGACATGCAGCTCAGCCCACCATCAATTTTAGCGGCTTCGCTGTTTGGCAGGGTCACCACGTCATACCCCGAATTGTCGAGCAATTCTGCGGTGCGTGGGTAACCATCGCTCACCAAGACATGGTCGTTCACCCGGATCAGATTGGCGGCGGGGTCTTCGTCCCGTGGCGCTTCGATAATTCGGTAACCCTCAAAGCAACCGCTGGCTGCGAGTGCTGCCGTGGCGAAGATGGTTTCTTCATCCAGCAGCCCACAATCGGATTTGAAGTGGAGCACGCCTTTCGGCGTGTGCACTGCCCGCGCTGTGTAGCCGAGATCGCGGGCGATATCCGCCAACGCATCGAAACCCGTCTGATCCGTGCGCTGTGACAGACCGACCAATATTTCGGTTTCGGTGACCAGAATGTCCCCGCCATCCACCAAGGCGCCATCCGCCATATCGGTGCCGGGCAGATCGATCACTGCGGAGAAAATTCGCTCCAGCTCCGGCCGCAGGACTGACGTTTCGCCAAACCGCGATGGTGCACCGGGACGCAGGGCAATGGCAACGGGGCCAAGGCAAAGGGCTGCGTCTTCAATAAAAACCGAGTCCGGGAAGGCTTCCAGCGCAGGCAGCACTTCGGTTTTGCAGCCAGCCGCCTCCAGCGCCGCGATGTAGATGGCATGGTGGTCCGCAAAGCGATCAAAATCTGGATCGCCAACATGCTCTGCGCGTAAACCACGGGCGACAGATCTTGATGGTGCCCGCGAAAGCGTATGGGTGAAGGTGCAGGATCTCGACATGGCCCAACTATCGACAAGTAGCGGGCGATGCCAAGCGATACCTATCCAACCCGGTTGGCAATCAGCTCGTCCACTACGCTTGGGTCTGCCAAGGTGCTGGTGTCGCCCAGACTGCCATAATCGTTTTCGGCGATTTTGCGCAAGATGCGGCGCATGATTTTGCCTGAGCGGGTTTTTGGCAGGCCGGGCGCCCATTGAATTGCGTCGGGAGAAGCAATGGGGCCGATCTCAGAGCGCACATGGTTGCGCAGCTCCTTGCGCAATTCATCCGTTGGTTCCACGCCGTTCATCAATGTCACATAGCAATAGATGCCCTGGCCCTTAATATCGTGGGGGAAGCCGACCACTGCGCTCTCCGAGACGGCCGGATGCGCCACCAGTGCGCTCTCGACCTCTGCGGTGCCCATGCGGTGGCCGGACACGTTGATCACATCATCGACGCGGCCCGTGATCCAGTAATATCCGTCCTCGTCGCGACGGCAGCCATCGCCGGTGAAATATTTGCCTTTGTAGGTGGCGAAGTAAGTGTTCACGAAGCGCTCATGGTCACCATAGACCGTGCGCATTTGGCCGGGCCAGGACGCTGTGATGCACAAATTTCCGTCGGTGGCACCCTCGAGCACATTGCCATCATTGTCGACAAGTTGAGGTTGCACGCCGAAAAACGGCACTGTGGCCGAGCCGGGCTTGAGGGCCGTTGCGCCGGGCAATGGTGTAATCATGTGTCCGCCGGTCTCGGTCTGCCACCATGTATCGATGATCGGGCATCGTTTGTCGCCCACGACCTCATAGTACCAGTCCCAGGCTTCCGGGTTGATGGGCTCACCCACTGTTCCCAAGATGCGCAGGGACGAACGGTCCGTGCTTTTCACAGGGCCGTCGCCCGCTTGCATGAGGGCGCGAATGGCCGTTGGCGCTGTGTAAAACTGGTTGACCTGATGCTTGTCGCACACCTGCCAGAAGCGGCTTTGGTCGGGATAGTTGGGAACACCCTCAAACATCAGCGTCGTGGCACCATTGGCCAACGGGCCATATACGATATAGCTGTGGCCGGTGACCCAGCCGACATCGGCCGTGCACCAGTAAATGTCTCCCTCATGATAGTCGAAGACATATTCATGGGTCATGGCCGCCCAGACCAGATAGCCGCCAGTGGTGTGTAGAACGCCCTTTGGCGTTCCCGTGGAGCCAGATGTGTAGAGGATGAAGAGCGGGTCCTCGGCATTCATTTCTTCGGGTGGGCAGTCTGTGGACGCTGCCTCGCAGGCCTCGTGGTACCAGACGTCCCGTCCCTCTGACCATTCAACGGCACCGCCCGTGCGGTTCACCACCAAAACGTGTTCGACCTGTTGGCCCTGCGTTGCTGCAATCTGAATGGCCGCATCGGCATTGGCTTTGAGCGGCACTTTCTTGCCGCCGCGCAGGCCCTCATCTGCGGTGATGATTATGTTGGACTCGCAATCGACAACGCGCTGGGCAAGGGCATCGGGGGAGAAGCCGCCGAACACGATGGAGTGGATGGCGCCAATGCGGGTGCATGCCAGCATGGCATAGGCGGCTTCAGGTATCATGGGCATGTAAAGGGTGACACGGTCCCCCTTCGAGACGCCCATGGTTTTCAACGCATTCGCCAAACGGCACACATGCCCGTGAAGGTCCCGATAGGTGATCTTAAGGTCATCGCCGGGATCATCACCTTCCCAGATGATGGCCACTTGGTCGCCGCGTGCCTCAAGATGCCTGTCAATGCAGTTGGCAGAGACATTCAGCGTACCGTCTTCATACCATTTGATCGAGACATCTGGATATTGGTAGGTGGAGTTCTGAATTATGGTGGGCTGCTTGATCCAGTCCACGCGCTGACCACACTCAGCCCAGAAACCATCTGGATCATTGACGGAGCGCTCGTACATCTCACGGTATTTGGCCGCGTCGATATGGGCCTTGGCGGCCAATTCATCGCTGACGGGGTAAACTTGGTTCTCGGGCATGGTCATTCCTCCCTCTGGCGCGGGGCTTCCCACCACCAGTTCAACGCAACAAACCGCACGTCTCCCGTCGCGCGGTGTTCTTTGGGTTTCTTGTTCCAGAGCCCGGCCTTTTCGTCCATGCGTCCTTGGTCGCATTCGAGCTGCATTGCCTGCCTGGCGCCGCGCTTATGGTTAATTCGCCTTTGGCGAAAATTTTACGGATTTCGCGCACACTGCAGCCTCCTGGATGGAGTTTGTCGTGCGTCCCTTCCGATTGATTGTCGCTGTTCTGGCCATGTCTCTGGCCTTGTCCGCCTGCGCCCGTGTGCCGGTGGTGAACTGGTTCTTCCCCGAGCGCGGGGTGAACTGGACGGACACGCGCTGGTGCGTGCCCCGCGAGCTCAAACGTGCCGTTGGTGCCGTGTCACGGAAATTTGGGCCTGTGATCGTGTCCTCCACCAAACGCCATAAGCGCGAAAACCGCCTCAAGGGCGGTGCCAAGAAAAGCTGGCACCTGAAATGCAAAGCCGTGGATTTCGTCGTCAAGACCAATGCAAGCCCAGCTCAGATCAAGGCATTCCTGCGCAAACGCCGTGGCGTGGGCGGCATTGCCCACTACCGTCGCACCGGTCACTTCCATATCGACACCGGGCCGCGCCGGGAATGGTGAGCTCCAACCGCTACAGAAATGCCGAAAATACGGCACCTTGGACCAGCAACACCCCCAACCAGTGAAACCCGTCTATGAATGTCAGTGACCATGGACGCATGCCGTAGCGGTGGTTGACGGTGATGGTGGTGGCGATGAAACAGACCCAAACCATCCCTGCCATCTGCAGGGCGCCTACCAGCCAAATGCCGTTTTTGAAGACGTGTAGAAAGAACAGCAACAAGCCTGCCGCCATAATGAGTTCGGCCAGCAGCGATATGACGTATGGCGCGGCGCTTGGCTTGCCTGAAGGTCCTTTCACATCTTCTTCGGTCAGACCAGCGGCGTGCATCCATGGTTTGGCCAATAGACCGTACCAGACAGCACCAAACATCCACCCGGCGACGCCGGCCGTTATGATCGCAATGTAGTTCATGCCTGTGTTCCCATCCGCCTGCGGGCTGCTGTGTAAGGTACAAACATGATGATGCATATGAGGGCTGCAAGCAAAAACGCTGCACCCGGCAGATAGGGCAGATCATTGCCGCGATCCGAAAATAGAGCAAATGTGCTCGTCATGACCACCGGCGCCGTGAACGAAACGATCGCCACGCCCGATGTTACGGCTCCGGCCAATTCGCCCTGCTGGTCGTCGCCCACCCGGTTGGAAGCAAGGCCCTGAATGGCGGAATTTGCAAAGCCTGAGAAGGCGCTGGGCATTAGCAGCAACCAGATCACCCATTCACGATTGTTCAGGCCGATGATGGTCAGCACAACAAATGCCAGAAGCGTGGAGCTGACGATGACGATGTGTTCGGACACTTTTTCCAGTAACCAGCGCAGCACCAATCCCTCTGCAATGAAAATGCACACTCCGAACGCCGCCAGCGTAAGCCCCACTTCCCTGGGGCCCCAGCCGAATGTTTCCGAGCCCCAATAAGGCCAGATGGATGGATAAACCTGCTGGGCCAACTCAAAGACCAAAATGGCGACAACCAGCATGATGACGACGGGTCGGCCTGCCAATTGTTTGAACGCGCCCAGAGGGTTGGACCGCAGGAGGTTGAACGGTCGGCGTTTGTTTTTGGCGAGGCTTTCGGGGAGGATAAAGTAGCCAAAGGCCGCGTTGGCAAACGCAAAGCCGGCCGCTGCCCAGAAGGGCACGCGGGTGCCAAACTCGCCCAACAGGCCACCAATGGCCGGGCCAATGACAAATCCTATGCCGAACGCAGCTCCGATGAGCCCAAAATTCGCGGCGCGCTTTTCCGGCGGCGAGACATCGGCAATGTAGGCGCTGGCGGTGGTGAAGGATGCGCCCGCCGCCCCCGCCAGCAACCTCCCAATGAAAAGTAGGAATATGGTGGGGGCCAGGGCCATGATGATGTAGTCCACGCCAAGGGCGACGAGACCCAAAATCAGAACCGGACGGCGGCCATAAGCATCAGACAGATTGCCCAATATCGGTGCGAAGATGAATTGCATGAAAGCATAGGCGAAGGCCAACCAACCGCCATAAATGGCGGCATCCGCATAGCTGCCGGGCTGCAGTTCACGGATCAAATCGGGCAACACTGGCAGAATGATGCCGATGCCAATGACGTCCAGAATGACGGTGATGACGATAAAAATCAGGGCGCGTTGCGGGTTTATGGCCGCTTCATCCCGGGTCTGGGCTGTCATTGTTCAATCGCCATAAATCGCGCCTCTCCGGCATCACAGGCTACGCAAAATGCGTTGGCAACCGTGTGGTGTGCTTGATTTCTTCCATCACAAAACTGGAGGCAACGTCACTTAAATCAATCCGTTCGATCAACCGCGTGTAAAGACGGTCATAGGCGCGCATATCCGACACTCTGGCGGTGATCATGTAGTCCGTGTCACCGCTCATTCGGTAAACACCCGTGATCTCATCAAAGCCTGCAACCGCTTTGCGGAACCGCTCGGCCCATCCCTTATTGTGATGGACTGTGCGGATCGCCATGAAAACGGTCAGGCCAAGGTTAAGGGCGGTTGGGTCCGCCAATGCAACGCGGGCCCTAACTATACCTTTCTCTTCGAGCGCCTTGACCCGCCGCCAGCACGCATTGCGCGATAGGCCAACGGTTCCGGCGAGTTGGTCGAGGTTCTGAGCGCAATCGGTCTGAAGCTCGTCGATCAGCCGTTTGTCAGTACTATCCATATAGGAAACGGCCTTCAAATGGGATAAAATCCCACTCTACTGAGCATATTTGTTACAAATTGGGAAGTGATTATGCGCCTGTTCGTACAAGCTGTGCGTCACAGACACATGTCGGGAGCACATTTCATGAAGAGCATCGTCGGGCTATTTACCCACCATCCTACAAGTGTGGATGAGACCTACCTGGAACATATGCGTTTTGCAGGTGGCGCGGGGCTGCGTATGGTGGCGGCGGGGTGTGCCGCGCTGGTTCATGCTGTGCTTCCTTTTATGTTTGAACACACAGCCAGTCGGCTTATGGCGCCCATCGCCCAGAAGCTGGTGGCGCGGAACAGCGAGTTGGCGTCACGCGCTGCGAGCCAGCTGTCGGATGCAGCCTGATGTGTCGCTGGCTTGTCTGGCAGGGAGAACCACTTTTTCTAGACGAGCTCGTGTTTGCGCCCAGTCATTCGCTGGTGGCGCAGGCCTTGCTGTCACGAGAGGCGAAAATGGATACCAATGCGGACGGCTTCGGTCTGGGTTGGTATGCCCACAAGCCAGAGCCCTGCATATACCGCGACACCCTGCCCGCATGGGCTGATGAGAATTTGAAAAACCTTGCTGCCCATGTGCGAGCCCAGAGCTTTTTTGCCCATGTACGCGCATCCACCGGCACCGGCACATTCCGTGCCAATTGCCATCCATTTTCATGGGGGCCATGGCTCTTTATGCACAATGGCCAGATTGGCGGATATGAGCGTCTGCGCCGCACTTTAGAGGCTGGCCTCAACGATGCTTGTTACGATGCCCGCGATGGAACAAGCGACAGTGAATTGCTGTTTCTACTGGCCGTTGGCTTTGGTTTGGTGCGGGCACCTATCCCGGCATTGAAAGCCGCTTTGGAGCTGGCGCGCCAGAGTGCAACTGCCAAGGGCATCAACCAGCCGCTTCGGTTCACGTCTGCGCTGACCGATGGGTCGGACCTGTACGCCATACGCTGGTCAAGTGATGCGCACCCGCCCTCGCTCTATTATCGCCAGACGCCCAAAGGGGTGGTCATCGTTTCTGAACCGCTGGATGATCACGCGTCCAACTGGGTTCCGGTGCCGGCCAACCACGTGCTTCTTGTGAAGGGTGGTGGCGTTCACTCCATCACGCCTTTCGATCTCACGGCCAGCGTGGCGGCATGATTTTAGAGCGGCTTTAGCGTCTCGCCATTCAGCCCGCCCATGCGGCACACTTCCATCCATTCGTCCGGTTTCACCGGCTGTACCGACAGGCGCATGGACGTCACCAGAGACATGTTGGCGAGTTTTTCATTGGCTTTCACGTCTTTCAGGCTCACCGGCCTTGGCATGTCGCAAAGCGCTCGAATGTGGACGCAATCCCAGCGCTCATCGTCGGTTGTGCTGTCCGGCGCGCTGAGTGCGGACACTTCAGCGATGCCGACAACTTCAAGCCCTCATTGGAATGGTAGAAGAATGCCCGGTCCCCAAGCTCCATCTCGCGCATATTATTGCGTGCCTGATAGTTGCGAATTCCATCCCACTCTTCCCCAGCTCGGCCCTTGGCCTTCTGCTGGTCCCAGGACCACTTAAAAGGTTCGGATTTGAACAGCCAATAGCGCATCAGCCTGCTGCTCCTGCAGGGGCTCCCACGACCCAGTTCCATGCGGTGATTTCGCTGGAGGCAAAGAGGCCTGCTTGCGCGTAAGGGTCGGATGCGAAGATTTTCTGCGCTTCGGTCAAATCGTCCGCTTCCAGCACGACCATGGAGCCGATCATATCACCGCTCTCATCCAGGCGTGGCCCTGCTAGCACGATTGCGTTGGCTTTGATCCAATCGAGATGAGCGGCGCGGGTTTGTTTGCGAAGCTCAAGCTGGCCGACCTTGTCGGTGCCGTAGAATACGAAATGCATGTCGGTCTCCTTACCGGTTTCTACCTACAGGCCCGACCTGCTGGTTCAAGAGCAAACATCGTAGAGTGAGAATGGTCAGGCTTTCGCACCGCGTTTGCCGTAGCCAATTTTGGGCGCCGTGCTGGCGTCCAGCGGCCACCGCGGCTTTGGCGCGAAGTCGAACCCGTCTGGAGTGAAGCCAGCTTCCATGCGCTCCAGGGCAGCCCATGCAATCATGGCGGCATTGTCTGTGCAAAGGGCCATGGGTGGCGCGATCAGGTGAGATCGTCTGTCGGCTACCAATGTCTCCAGCGCATGGCGGATGGTCTGGTTGGCGGCCACACCACCGGCGATGACAAGTGGAAGCTGTCTTTCAAAGGTTCCGGCCACATCGTCCAGTGCCCGGCCCACCCTGTCCGTCAAAACCCGGCATATGGAGCGCTGAAAACCGTGGCAGATGGCGGCAACAGCGTCTTGGCTCAAACCGTCATTCTGGTCGGCGAGGGATTGCGCGGTCTGCCGCACTGCGGTCTTGAGCCCAGAAAAGGAAAAGTCGAAGCCGGGGCGTCCCACCATGGGGGTCGGGAGCGTAATATCAGCGCCCATTGAATGGCTCCTCGCAGCCGCTTCAACGGCTGGGCCTCCAGGGTAAGCCAAGCCCAAAAGCTTTGCCGTCTTGTCGAAGGCCTCGCCAAGCGCATCATCTATGGTTGTGCCCATGCGGCGATAGGCTCCGACGCCCTCGACCAGCAAGATCTGTGTGTGACCGCCAGATACCAACAGCAGCACAAAGGGGAAGGCCAGCCCATTGGTCAGCCGCGCGGTGAGGGCGTGCCCTTCAAGGTGGTTGATCGCATAAAAGGGTTTGGACGCCGCGCTTGCTACGGCCTTGGCCGCCGTAAGGCCGACCATCAATCCGCCATTGAGGCCAGGTCCGGCTGTGGCGGCAATGGCATCCACCTCTTGTAAGCCGCACTTGGCGTCAGCCAGCGCCCTCAGAATGACGTCATCGATCAGTTCAACATGGGCACGGGCGGCAATCTCAGGCACCACGCCGCCATAAGGCGCGTGCACTTCCATTTGGCTCGCCACAATATTGGAGATTATCTCGGCCTCACCGTCGAGCCGACGGCGCACCACGGCCGCTGCCGTTTCATCGCAGCTTGTCTCAATCCCAAGCACTGTGACGGTTTCAGGCATAGATCGGCACTTTATGTTGCTTTCATTGACGTCAATGCTTCGTTACAAAGCGCCGCGACGGCTCTATGGTCGCGGCACTCGAGAGAAGCCCAGATGGCGTTGACGGCGTTAGCACGCTGCGTCACCAGCGCAAAGAACGGGCGCTTTCGCCAAGGTGGAGGGGACGATATGGCCACAACTGAAGATCAGATGATTCAATGCCGTATCGGCACACGTGGCAGCCCTTTGGCCCTGGCGCAGGCCCACGAGGTGCGGGCTCGGTTGATGGTTGCCCATGATCTGCCTATGGCTGCATTCGAGATTGTGACTATCAAAACCGAGGGCGATCGAAACTGGTCGAAACCTCTTGCTGAGCTTGGCGGCAAAGAATTGTTCACCCGTGAGATCGAAGAAGCCCTCGCCAGTGGCGACATTGATTGCGCCGTGCACAGCGCAAAGGACATGCCGACGGAACTGCCGGAAAGCCTCGTGCTGGATATTTTCCTGCCCCGGGAAGACACCTCCGATCGTTTGTTGACCCGCGACGGCGCCACCCTGTCTCAACTGCCTGAAGGCTCTGTTTTGGGCACGTCATCGCTGCGTCGTGCAGCGCTCATTCGGCATTTGCGGCCTGACATCCATATTGTGGATATTCGCGGCAATGTGGATACGCGCATGAGTAAGGTCCACGCCGGGTCGGTGGACGCCACCATATTGGCGAGCGCTGGGCTCAACCGGCTGAGCATTGAAACCAATGCGGCCAAACTCACCGCGCCGGACTTTCCGCCAGCTCCAGGTCAGGGTGCGATTGCCATTGAGCGCCGGGCTGCCGACGACGATATGGGTGCTTTTCTGGCTCCGCTGAACCATGACGCCACCAAGACGGCCCTCACTTGTGAGCGGGCCTTTCTGGCCAGGCTGGATGGCTCCTGCCGCACACCCATGGCGGCCCATGCCCGGGTGAGCGACGATCAAGTGGTGTTGGCTGCCACCATTTTGGGTGCCGATGGGCAGGACCGTCTGGACGCCCAGGGAGAAGCCAGCCTTGAGGATGCACATGCTCTGGGTGAGCGAGTTGCGGAAGACCTGCTGGCCCAGGGCGCCCGCGCCATATTGGACAGGCCATTGCCCGGTCAGGCCAACTCCAACGCATGAGCGATTCCGCCGATCGGCCATTGCATGTGTTGGTGACAAGGCCCGAACCGGCGGCCAGCCGTACGGCGGGTCATTTGCGAGATTTGGGGTTTGAGGCATCTGTTGCGCCGTTGACAGACATTCAACCATTGCGTCCCTCAATCGCGATTGAGGGTCCACACCTTGCTGTGGCCACAAGCGCCAACGCCTTTTTAGCGAATGCGCCCCTGGGCTTCTCATTTCATCACATTCGCGATTTTATTTGTGTGGGTGAAAGGACAGCGCGGGCGGGCGTTGACTGGGGGTTACCAGAACCGGTGATCGTTGCCCCCGACGCTTCTGGCCTGATCGACCGTGCAGAGGATGCGCGGCTTGAGCTGAACCGCTGGCCGCTGGCCTATTTTGCAGGCCGTGAAAGGTCGCCGAAACTGGAAAGGAGTTTCGGGCAGATGGGCGCTCACTATCGTGTGTTTGAGACCTATGCGGCACCCGCGATTTCAGCACCCTTTCAAAACATCAAACTCAAGCAGATGGACGCTGTTCTGGTGATGTCACCACGCGCGGCGGAGCTGTTTGGCGAACGATGGACGGATGATCACACGCCAGTGGCGGTGTGCATTTCACCGGCCGCTAAAGACAGGCTCCCAAGCCCGTTGGCCGACTTGGCGCGCGTCAGCCCGGAGCCCAATTTCCAAAGCCTGCTTGGGAGTTTGGTCGATCTAGCAGGCGGTTTATAGCCTTGCCAGGCGTTCAGTAGACAACGCCAAATGCGGGGGCGATTGATGTTCGCAGGAAGATGCGCAGGAACATAATGCCGAAGAGAAGCACGATTGGTGACAGGTCGATTGTTCCCAAGTTCGGCATGATGCGACGGATCGGGCGCAGAGCAGGCTCGGTCAGTTGATAGAGAAAATTCCCGATCATGCCGACGAATTGGTTCGACGAGTTGACGACGTTGAAGGCGTACAGCCATGAGAAAATGGCTGATGCGATGATGATCCACCAATAGAAGCCCAAAATGGCATCAAGTACGACAAACAGGGCGATCATGGCAGGTCCTTCGAGTTTGAGCTTAGTCGCGTCTAGGCGGCATGTAAGCGAGCGATGAGTTGAAGGCAAGATTAAGCCGCCAGCTACATGTGTATCGGCAATGTGGGGTTGGCAGCCGTTCCGATCCATTTGTCGAGAAAGCGGTCCAGCCAAACTTCGCTCAGATGGTCATGGATCAGCCGGCCGTTCAAATGATCAACCTTGCCCTGGGCATTGGGCAGGTCGAACCTGTGCGCACCTCTCACCGTCCATGCCTGCATCATGGCTTGGGTCAGTTCCACGTGAAACTGGATGGCCACCGTGCGGTCGTTCAAACAGAAAGCCTGGTGGGGATAAAGTTCGCTGGAAGCCAAAATCTTGCAGCTGTCCGGTGCGGTGAGGCCTTCCCGGTGGAAGTGATAGACAATATCCGGCCAGGGCCCGAATTGCCCAATGTCATCTTCGTCGTTCAAGGGATACCAGCCGATTTCCACCATCTTATCGGGTCGTTGATAGACGCTCCCTCCCAGATGATTAGCGAGCATTTGAGCCCCAAGGCAGATGCCGAACAGGGGCTTTTCCTCGCGCAGGGGAACCGAGAGCCAATCGGTCTCACGCTTCACCCATTCATCGGGGTCATTGGCGCTGCCGGGCCCGCCAAACACCACTACGCCGGCATGGTTCTCCATGGTGTCCGGCAGGTCGTCGCCCAATGGTGGCCGGCGAATATCAAGCGCAAAGCCGCGCTGAATCAGTTTGGTCCCTACGCGACCTGCCTTTGATGTTGCCTGGTGCAGTATGATGAGGATGGTGGGGTGGTTGGCAGACAATTGCTATTTTCTCACTCAGCATCCCGCACCGCATCCTGCTTTGCCAACATTCTGTCGCGGGCAGATACGCCGAGAAGTTCGGCGATGCGCCACACGACATTGTCTTCCAGTTCGTGTAGCTGGCCGTCGCTATATACGATGTCCCAAAGATGGCGGATGAGCTCAATACGGGCCGCTTCGTCCAGCTCGCGCTTTAGCGTTGAGGTAAAGCCATACAGGTCGACCGCGCTGTTGGTTGCACTGCGAGCCTGCATATAAAGTTCTTCGGTCTCGGCGGTGGAAAGACCATAATCATCGGTCAGAATCTGCCGAAGTTTGGCCTCTTCGACAGGGCGTTGAACACCGTCAGCCGTGATGACCTGTACCAGCAGGGCGGCAGAACACAGCTTTACATCTGTCAGGTCAAGGACTGACGGCGCATCGGGGCTATTGTCGCCTGTGAAGAATGCTTTGATGATGTCGAACATTTCGATGCCTAGCTGGGGCTTGAGACTTTAAAGGGTAGAACGTGCTTGGGAAAAGGAAACGGCGCGGGCACCAGAACGTTGGTGGCCCGCGCCGTTTTCACATTCTTGAGGCGTGGTTGCCGCACTGCACGCTTATGCAGGGACCAGTGTGCTTTCCATTGAGTTCAGCTGTTCAAGGAAGAAGTGCGCATTGGCCTTCTTGTCCTCATCGTCCCCAGACATTGCAGCATCATACTCTTCCTGAGCGATACGCTTTTGATCTGCGTAGATTTCTGAGGTCATTTCAGACTGAGCCACTGCAAACTCGGCCAGAATTGTCAGGCCGGCCGGTGATGCATCCGCCAACCCACCGCGGACGAAATAGGATTGCGTGGTGCCATCCTCCTGGGAAGCTTCGACCAGCCCTGGATTGAGCGTCGTCATGACAGCCGAATGGTTG
>JBCBZX010000229.1:0-4978 GCA_039815105.1 Pseudomonadota bacterium | reverse complement strand
AAGGTGAGACGATGAATCGAACCCAAATCCCCCACACTTCCGCCGCGAACCGCTTCCGCATTTCCACTCGTAACCTGCTCGCTGGAGCTGTGGCGTTTGGTGTCGCAGGTGGTATCGCAACCCCGGCATTTCTTTCCACGGTGAACCCAGCCCTTGCGGATCCAGTTCGCGTCGAAGGCGCGCAGGTCGTTCCTGGCTTTTCTGAAGTCGTTTCCGTTGTTTCGCCAGCGGTTGTGAGCGTTCGTGTTGAAGGCCGCGCTGCACCCCAGCGTCGCGACAGGTCAGAGCGCCGTAGCGAACGGCGCAACCCGGTGCCAGAGCAATTTCGTGGAACGCCGTTCGAGGACTTTTTTCGCGATTTTGGCGATCGCGGTGAGCAGTTCAGCCAGCGCCAACGTCCCCAGCAGCCCCGGTTCCGTGCTAGCCAAGGCTCCGGCTTCTTCATTTCTGAAGACGGGTTGGTTGTGACCAACAATCACGTTGTCGCCGGCGGCGATCAGTTCACTATTGTGCTGAACGATGGCGAAGAGATTGAAGCTGAGCTCATTGGCACCGACCCCCGTACTGATCTGGCCGTTCTAAAGGCCAAGCAGGAGCGGGATTATGTTTATGTTGATTTCGCTGACCAGACCGGCGCCAGAGTGGGCGACTGGGTTGTGGCCGTGGGCAATCCGTTTGGCCTTGGTGGCACCGTAACCGCGGGTATCGTATCTGGCATTGGTCGGGATATTGGCTCCGGCCCCTATGATGACTTCTTGCAAATTGATGCCGCCGTGAATCGCGGGAATTCTGGTGGCCCAGCCTTCAATCTGTCTGGTGAAGTGATTGGTGTGAACACCGCAATCTTCTCACCCTCCGGTGGCAATGTTGGCATCGCGTTTGCGATCCCTGCCTCCACGACCAAAGCGGTTGTTGCAGAGTTGGTGGAGAACGGCGCCGTGGAACGCGGTTGGTTAGGGGTCCAAATACAGCCCGTGACTGAAGAGCTTGCCGAGGCTGTGGGCCTGGAAGACGCTATTGGTGCTATTGTTGCAGACGCCACCGAGGATGGTCCGGCAGAAGTGGCCGGTCTTGAAACCGGCGACATTGTTCTGTCTGTGAACGATCAGCAGATCGAAAACCCAAAGGACCTTGCCACAACCATTGCGGCGTTTGACCCCGGCAGCACGGCCGACATTCAGGTGTGGCGAGACGGTGCAAGCAAAACCATTGCGGTGGAACTTGGCGAGCTGCCTGACGCATCTGTTCAACGTGCGGCCCTGGGCGAGCGGGGAAGTCAGAACCTCGAGAAGATGGAAGATATGGGTCTCGATCTGATGCGCGGTGATGGCGGAGAACTCGTGATCGAAAATGTTGACCCATCATCGGAGGCTGCTCGCCGTGGGTTCAGGCAAGGCGACATTGTTGAGAAGGTGAATGGCACCGATGTCAGCAACGTCAATGAGGTCGCGGCAGCTGTCGCAGCGGCCGCCGAAGCGGGCAGGGATGTTGTCCTGTTTCAACTCCGCAACGAGCGTGGAACGCGTTTTTCGACCCTCCCGATCGAAGATGCTGGCTAGAAAGCGGTGAGTTCGTATCCGCGCAGTATATGTTACCCCTCGCATTTGCGCGGTATGAGAAGGCGGAGACCGGAAACGGTCTCCGCCAGTTTTTATGGAGATGGCCTTGCGTATATTGCTGATTGAAGACGACCAGGATGCGGCTGATTATCTCGTCAAAGCATTTAAGGAGGCCGGGCACGTTTGTGACCACGCCGCCGACGGCGCCGTTGGCGACACCAAAGCTCGGATCGGTGGCTATGACGTTCTCATCGTTGACCGGATGTTACCCAAGCTGGACGGGCTTTCCATCATCGCAAATCTGCGGGCAGCGGGTGACCACACACCAGCTATGGTTCTGTCGGCTCTTGGCGAGGTTGATGATCGGGTGAAGGGTTTGCGCGTCGGCGGTGACGACTACCTGCCCAAACCCTATGCATTCTCCGAACTATTGGCCCGCGTCGAAACGCTTGGCCGGCGCCGCTCGCCAGAAGAGGCCGAGATGCGCTATGAGGTGGGCGACCTGACCCTTGATCGTCTGAGCCACGAGGTGCACCGAGACGGCAAGAAGCTTCTATTGCAGCCGCGCGAATATCGTCTCCTTGAATATCTGATGAAAAATGCCGGGCAGGTGGTCACCCGCACCATGCTGCTGGAGAATGTGTGGGATTATCATTTTGATCCCATGACCAATGTCATCGATGTCCATGTATCGCGTTTGCGCGGAAAAATTGATCGTGACTTCGATGTGCCGCTGCTGCACACCGTGCGCGGCTCCGGATATATGCTGAAGGCTTGATGGTAACCGAACCAATTGATGTCGATACGTCGAAGTCTGCTTCGCCCATGGGCCGGATGCGCATGCTTTGGCGTGTCACCTCCTTCCGCCTGACGGTTATTTTCATAAGCGTATTCTTCATCTTCTCGGTGATGTTGGTGGCGGGCTCGCTTTTCACGGTGACGGGCGTTTTGCACCGCGAGGCCCGCAACATCATCAATGACGAGCTCGCATTGATGCAGCGCGCGGAACGCCGAGGCGGCCTACAGGCTCTTGCGCGGACCGTAGAAGCAAGATCACGAGCGCCAGGCGCAAGCCTTTACCTGTTGTTCGATGGGACCGGACAGGTTTTCGCTGGCAATGTCCGCAGACTGCCGGGCGCGTTGTTAAATCGAACGGGTTGGATCAACGAACCCTTCGAGTATCGTTTGCTGGAAGGTTTTGCGCGCCGCCGTCCGCGCCAGGAGGGCCCTCCGGGTGCCACCAGTGCGCCCAGGCCGGACCGTGTCGCGATTGCGAAAGTGGTCACTTTGGATCGAGGTCTCAGGCTGCTCATTGGCCGAGATTTCGGGCAACCGGAGAGATTTCGGCGCATCATCCTGTTTGCACTCATCGCCAGTACGGCGTCCTTGGCCATCATTGCATTTGGCGCTTGGCTCTTTCTGGGGCGAAAAGCGCTTGGCCGAATTGAAAAAGTATCGGCCGCCAGTGAACGCATTGTCGGCGGCGACCTCTCTCAGCGTTTGCCCATATCTGGCGCCGACGATGAGTTTGACCGTTTGGCCCAGTCTTTGAACGCCATGCTGGCACGTATTGAAAGCCTCGATGGCGGCATAAAGGCGATGGCGGATTCGGTCGCTCATGATCTCAAGACGCCATTGACGCGCTTGCGCAACCGCGCCGAACGAGAACTTGCCAACGCGGATAGCGCGTCGACCGCAGACCGCCAAAATGCTCTGTCTGAGATCGTTGCAGAGGCCGACCACACCATTCGCATCTTCAACGCTCTATTGATGATCAGCCGCGTTGAAGCCGGGTCGCAAGCTGCGACCCTTGAGCCAGTGGATGCATGCGCTGTGCTGGCTGACATTGCGGAACTCTACGACGTTGTCGCCGAGGAGGCGGGCGTGCGCATCGAATTTGCAGACGATCTGGCGGAAGCGGGTCCGCTAATGGTGCGGGGCAATCGCGAGCTGTTGGGACAGGCGCTTTCCAATCTGGTGGAGAACGCGCTCAAATACGCCCGCCCAGGCCCACCGCCAGGAGATCGGCCACAAGATGAACAGATGGTCACAAACCCCACCGTCATTTCACTGTTTTGTGAGCGCGGCAGCAGGCATTGTTCCCTTGTCGTTGCAGACAACGGGCCGGGCATTCCGGCACATGAATATGCCCGTGTGGTTCAACGTTTTGTTCGGCTTGATCAAAGTCGATCAAAGCCTGGATCGGGGCTAGGCCTCGCTTTGGTAAATGCGGTCGCAAAACTGTGTGGAGGTTCGCTCGAGTTGCACGACAACGAGCCTGGTTTGAGGGCGGCAATCAGACTGCCCCTGACCAATTCTTAGGCCCCATGGCCGCATGACACATGAGATAAGAGAAACCCCATGAATAGACTTCTGAAAATCACAACGATTGCAACGCTTTCACTCGCTTTGGGCGCGGGAGCTGCATTTGCCGACAAAGACCGTCGTGGCGGCGGAATGCGCGCTGCTGACACCAACAATGATGGTTCGGTCAGCCTTGAAGAATTTCAAGCGAACCTTGCAGAACGGTTTGCCGCCTTTGATTCAGACAGCAATGGAACCGTCACCGCCGCTGAAGTGCAGGCAATCGTTTCGGCTTCCGATGACCGTAAGATCACCCGCCAGGCACAGCGCGTCCGCGCCATGGATGCCGACTGGGATGGACAGCTGACCACAGCTGAAGTTCAAACGGCGAGCGCCGCCATGTTTGACCGCTTGGATACCAATGATGATGGCAAGCTCGACCGTGCGGATCGTCGTGGCAAGCGCGGTAAAAATCGCGGTGGCGGCAACTCTAACGACTAGACATCAGGCTTAATGCGCCGTCGGTTACCCACCGGCGGCGTTTGCTTACCCGGTGGCTTCAAGTTCACGCACCGCCTCCTGCTCGCTCGTTGGGCCTTCATCCGATGAAAGCTCGCTGACCGATGAGGTGCCCTCCAATTGGCAGGGTAGAACGCATGTGATGCAGGTGCCGCTCCCTTCTTCCGATGTTATGTCCATGGAGCCGCCGTGCAGCTCAATGAGGGACCGCGCAATTGCCAGACCAAGGCCGCTCCCCGCATGGTTCCTCGTCATTTGGTTTTGTACCTGCACAAATGGCCGCCCCACCATGTCTTGACGGTCGGCAGGGATGCCGACACCTGTATCTTCAATCGCAATAACAACTGATCCGTCCAGGCGCGCGGCTCGCACCCATATTTTGCCTTCTTGGACGTTGAACTTAACGGCATTTGACAGAAGGTTGAGCAGCACTTGCTTGAATGCCCGGCGGTCCACCCGCGCCATGAGGCCGTCTTCGATCTCGTCAATGATTTTGATCTGCTTGCTGTTGGCCTGCAGATCGACGACGCGCAGACTTTCGCGAACCTCCTGGCACACCAACATGTCTTCAGGCGCGATCTCCATCTTGCCAGCTT
>JBCBZX010000366.1:0-2905 GCA_039815105.1 Pseudomonadota bacterium | reverse complement strand
CGATCTGGTGCCACAGATGGCGGCGCGTTGTTTGCCGATCCATAATTTTATCGCCGCCACGGAGCCATTGTCCGATGCACAGATTGCCCGATTGATCCCAAATCGCTACGCCGTGGCCGACAGCAGATTTGTGATCAATTACTTTCGCATCGGTGACGACAATCGATTGTTGTTTGGCGGTGGCGAAAGCTATTCCTACGAGCTGCCTGCAGATGTCCGTCCGATCGTCCGCAAGGCTATGGCGCAGGTGTTTCCACAATTGGCAGACACACCTCTGGACTTTGCCTGGCCTGGCACGCTGGCCATCACCCGCAATCGTTTGCCGCAATTTATGGAACTGGCGAAGGGTGCCATTGCGGTCGGTGGCTTCTCCGGTCACGGCATCTCAATGGGCACCCTGGCAGGCAAGCTGGCCGTGGCGAAACTGAACGGTGGCAGTGATGATTTTGACACGATGGCGAAAGTTGCAGCTGGATCATTTCCCGGCCCAGCGGGACTGCGGCAGCCACTTGTCGCCGCAGCCATGCTTGGGGCGCGGATCATGGATCGCTTGGGCTAAAGCACGGCTTCCTATAGGTCCGGATCAGCTTGCCTTCTCTCGCACAGTTTCCACCGTCTCCTTTGCAATCTCGGCGACCCGGGCGATCAGGTCCTGGGCTGGAACGGGCCGCGAGTAAAAGAATCCTTGAATGGAGTTGCAGCCCACCAGCTTGACCATCATGAGCTCTTCTCGTGTTTCCACACCTTCGACAACGATGGCCAGCTTCAGGCTCTGACCAAGGGCTACGATTCCGCGCAGCAGGCTTTGCTTGCGCGGGTCACGGTGGACGTCCGCCACAAAGGCGCGGTCAATCTTCAGCTGTTCAATGGGCAATTGGTTCAAACAGCCAAGCGATGAATAGCCGGATCCAAAGTCGTCCAGCGCCAATATGACGCCGAGCTGGCGCAGATTTGCAAGAACCTGGCTTATTTTCTCGTTGGAATAATCAACGAATATGCCTTCGGTCACCTCCACGCAAAGATGATGGCCTTCGAGTCCATATTTTTCGAGTTTCTGCTTCACCAAATTGGTGAAGTTAGGTTGCCAAAGCTGGGCGGGCGAGACGTTTACCGACACATGGTTGAAGTCAAAGCCCTCGTTCAGCCATGCCCGTGCCTGACGGCATGCCGTTTCAATAATGTGCGTGCCCAGCTCGATGATCAAACCTGTGGACTCTGCCACTGGAATGAACTCGGTGGGTGAAATCATGCCCAGCTCTTCATGGTGCCAGCGAGCCAGGGCTTCGACGCCCATAAGCTCATGGGTGAATGGATTGATTTGGGGCTGGTAGAACAGGGCGATTTCGCCATTGTCTATAGCTTCACGCAGCATGCGTTCTATCACGATTTGCTTTTGCACGGCCTCGTTCATTTCTTCGGCGAAGAAAACGAAACGTCCACGCCCCTGCTCCTTGGCCTTTCGAACGGCAATGCCTGCGTTGCGATGAGCTTCATCGGCACTTTTCGCGTCCTTAGGCAGGCTCACCAGGCCCATGGATGCACTGACCAAAACCTCACCTTGTGGCAGGGCAAACGGTTTGGCGAGCTTGTCCAACATCTGTTTGCAGGTCGCCGCCACGGTGTTCGCGTTGCCGACTTTGGGCATCAGAACTGTAAAGCTGTCGCCGGTAAGCCGGGCGACCTTGGCATCGGTGCCAACGGCATCCTTGATCACCGCGCCCACGCGTTGCAGCAGAGCATCGCCGGCCTTTTGGCCATAGGCGTCATTCGTATCTTTGAAGTTGTCGAGGTCGATATGGATTAGGACCCAGTTTCTGCCGCCAGCCAAGCTCTCACCGGTCACATTCGCCAAGTCGGCGAGGTAGCGGGCGCGGTTGTCCAGCCCTGTCAGTGCATCTTTATAGGCCAGGATACGCAGCTCGGTTTGCAAATCCACCACGCGAGAAAGTCCCTGGGCCAGGGCGCCAATCTCGTCTTTCTTGTCTGTATAAGGCACCGCATCATCATTTTTGCCAGCCGCCACGTCATTGGCAAACGTCGCCAACTTGCGCAATGGCGCCAGAGCGGATGAGACGATGCTGAGTCCCAGGCCCAAAGCAATGATCAGCAGCAAGCCTGAAGCGACCAATATGGTGCTTCTTAGCTCATCGCGAGCAATTGTGAGATCATCTGCCCAACCCACATCGACGGCAAGAGCGCCAGCAACATTGCCGCTCGGCGATTGTATCGGCGTCAGATAAGCCAGCCGCATTCGGCCCATCACCGGAACTTCGCCCATATGCGGCTGATTACTCATAAGATTCGTCCATGCGGGATGCCCCTGGCTGATGGACATTGGCGGCGGCATAGAGCCGTCCGGTTTTCGGAAAGTTGTGGCGAAGCGGTCAAATGTGGCAGCCGTAGCGTTCAGGCGAAACAGGTTTGCCGCGCCCTGATTTGTTGCGCCGATCTCTTTGAGCAGATCGTCATATAGCGGTCGGAAAGCCAGTGCGTCTTGCTGTGTGCCGGGGGCTAGCCGAAGGGCCTGTGGCCGACCTTCTTCACCGCGAATGACCGTAAACTGACCATCCAATGCGTGGTCCAGAATTGAAGAAGCCGCGCGGGCTGCCCGGTCAATACGGATCTGGGAGTTGGCCTCTGTCACTCCTGCCAACTTAATGTATCCAAGACCAGCCATTATGCTGACCGACACAACAACGATGATAGCCAAAAAACCGGCGACGCGGCCTGACACACTATTTACATTTATAACTTGCATTGATCGGTCCCCAAAACCTCACGCATTCCACACAAGGCGTGCTGGTCTGTCGGCCCTGCCAGACTGTCGTTCACCGAATGGTGCTGAGTTCAAGAACCCTGCGCTGGTCCAGCTTTGCGTGACCGAAGCCGGCGTGCGTGAGCAATT
>JBCBZX010000258.1:0-4374 GCA_039815105.1 Pseudomonadota bacterium | reverse complement strand
TTTGGGGTCCAGGTTGAGTGCTCAACAAACACAAACGCAAATCAAAGGTTTAAAAATGGATCTTCGTATCATCTCCGCAGTTGCAGGCGCAGCAGCGCTGACGTTGACAGCGGGCGCGGCTTCCGCTGCAACTCTCGACGACGTGAAAGCAAAAGGCTTCGTCCAGTGCGGCGTGAGCCAGGGCCTGCCAGGCTTCTCCAACCCTGATGACAAGGGTGAGTGGACCGGCCTCGACGTTGACACTTGCCGCGCAATGGCCGCTGCGATCTTCAACGATCCTTCAGCCGTGAAGTTCACACCACTGTCCGCCAAAGAGCGCTTCACCGCTTTGTCTTCAGGCGAAGTCGACATTCTGGCCCGTAACACCACGTGGACCATGACCCGCGACGCATCGCTGGGCCTCAACTTCGCTCCAGTGACCTACTATGACGGCCAGGGCTTCATGGTCCGCAAAGATCTGGGCGTCAGCTCAGCTCTGGAACTGTCCGGCGCATCGGTGTGCACCAACACAGGTACAACAACCGAGCTGAACGTAGCCGACTACTTCCGCTCCAACTCCATGGATTATGAAGTTGTTGCGTTCGAAAAGGCAGACGAAGTTGTCAAAGCATATGATGATGGTCGTTGCGACGTTTACACCACAGATGCTTCCGGCCTGTACGCACAGCGCCTGAAATTGGCTGAGCCCGATGCACATGTCGTTCTGCCAGAAATCATCTCCAAAGAGCCACTTGGCCCAGTTGTCCGCCAGGGCGATGACCAGTGGTTCAACATTGCCAAATGGGTCGTGTTCGGCCTCATCAACGCTGAAGAGCTCGGTGTGACCATGGCAAACGCCGGCGAGATGATGGGTTCTGACAACCCAGCAGTCGCACGTCTGCTCGGTTCGGAAGGCGCTTATGGCGAGATGATCGGTCTCGACAACGCATTCCTGGCAAACGCCATCAAGGCAGTCGGCAATTACGGTGAAATCTTCGACCGTAACGTGGGTCCAGATACCCCGCTTGCTATCTCCCGTGGTCAAAATGCGCTGTGGACAGATGGTGGCCTGATGTACGCACCGCCGGTCCGCTAAGCGAACCCACCATATTGGGGCTCGGAACGTGTTTCCGGGCCCTTTTTGTATCTGCTTTTGGCGCGCCGTAGTGCTGCTGCCAATCCCCAACGGAGCCGTCGCCCATGACAATGGATGCTGACAACGCCACGCGGCCAGGGCCCTATGCCACGCGTGGAACGCCAGACGACGGTCACGTCGCTTTTTTCAATGACCCCAAAGTCCGTTCAACGCTGTTTCAGACGTTGCTCATTGTCGGGCTCGTCGCCTTTGTTCTGTTCATCGTCACCAACACGGCGCAAAACCTAAACAACCAGTCCAAGGATTTTGGCTGGAGTTGGCTCGATGAGCCGGCGGGTTTCGGGATCAACCAAACTCTGGTGCCCTACAGCGAAACCTCGGCCTACGCCCAGGTATTCCTTGTGGGTCTCACAAACACATTGCTTGTGGCTATTCTAGGCATTTTCATCGCCACCATCGTTGGTTTTGTGGTGGGTATTGCCCGACTGTCCAACAATTGGGTTGTGGCCAAACTGGCTTACGGTTTCGTCGAGATTTTCCGAAACGTGCCTTTGCTTCTATGGCTTTTCATCTTCTATTTCGGCATCGTGAACGCAAATCTGCCGAGCTATCGAGATGTGTTCGCCCGCTTGGCGGAAGGTGGTGCCCAGGGTGGCGACTCTGTGTTCGCCCTTTTGTCAAAGAAGGGGTTGGCGCTGCCTAAGCCCATCTTCCTGGATGGCTCCATGTCCATTTTAATAGCCTTTGTGGTGGGCATCGTCGCGGCGTACATTTTGGGGCGGTGGGCGAAGGCGAGGCAGATGTCCACCGGCCAGACCTTTCCGTCTTTTTGGACGGGTCTGGGTCTTATCATTGGTCTGCCACTACTAACGTATTTTGTTTTGGGTCGCCCCATCGAGTTTGAGCTGCCGACGCTAAGCCGCTTCAATCTGCGTGGCGGTATGAACCTCATTCCTGAGATGATTGCGCTTTTGCTTGCTCTGGCGCTCTACACCGCTGCGTACATTGCCGAGATTGTGCGCGCTGGCATTCTTGCCGTATCCAAAGGGCAAAGCGAGGCCTCTTCGGCTCTGGGCTTGCAGCGTGGGCAGGCTCTTCGACTGGTCATCATTCCCCAGGCTTTGCGGGTCATCGTTCCACCGCTCACCAACCAGTTCCTCAATCTAACCAAGAACTCGTCGCTGGCCGTGGCCATCGCTTATCCTGAGCTGGTCTCTGTGTTCTTTGGCACCGCCCTTAACCAGGTGGGCCGCGAGGTGGAGATCGTCCTTATCACCATGGGTACTTACCTCGTTCTATCGTTGCTCACATCGACGTTCATGAACTGGTACAACAGCCGAATTTCGTTGGTGGAGCGCTGATATGGCTACCAATCATTCTTACGTACGCAGTGAGATGCTGCCGGAACAATCGCCCCCCGCATCAGAGGGCGGTGTGTTGGGCTGGGTCCGTAAGAACCTGTTCTCGGACTGGTTCAACACGCTTCTGACGTTCGTCGCCATCTACATTTTGTGGATCATCTTTCCCCCGTTGATCCAGTTCGGCATCATTGATGCCGTTTGGTCGGACCCTGATGGTGTGAGACGGGAAGTCTGCACAAATGCCGAGCAGGGCGGGTTGCAACCATCGGGTTGGTTCGGCGCGTGCTGGCCTTATGTCGCGGCCAATATGAAGCTGTTCATCTATGGTCGTTATCCAGCGGCAGAGTTGTGGCGCGTCAACATCGTTTACATTGCTTTCTTTGCAACATTGATCCCGCTTTTGATCCCGTCGGTGCCGTTTAAGCGTTTGAATGCTGTGCTGTTCTTCGGGGTGTTCCCGATCGTGGCTTTTGTGCTGCTGACCGGTGGCACAGAAGGTAGCGATGCGGCCACCTATTACACACTTGCTGTATTGTCGCTCCTCGGCTTGGTTCTCGCGTTTGCCCTGGCGCCTACGCGCCCCGCATCCATGCGCGGTCCCGTGGCCAGGGTCGGCCTTGCCCTGGTGACCATGCTCGTGGTCTGGGCAGTTCTGGGCCTCGGCACCTATGCCATGAACGAAGTGTTGCTTTTGGGCGGATTTGATGGGACCCGGAACAGCTGGTTCGGTGCCATTCAATGGTGGCTTTACCCTGTCATCGGCTTAGCCATTGGCGTCACGGCTGCGTTCACAACAAATGAAGTTGACACTAAGGGCCTGGCCGAAACACTGGCACCGCTGTTCATCGTTTTGGCGGCGCTCTGCATCGGCGTTGCGGTCCTGATGCTGCTCACCTCCATCGATTTCGGTCTGCGCCATGTTGAAACCAATGTGTGGGGCGGTCTGCTGGTCACTCTGGTGATCGCCGTCACCGGCATCGTCGCATCTTTGCCCCTTGGTATTTTACTGGCCCTGGGGCGCCGCAGTAAGATGCCTGCGGTCAAGTTTTTGTCCGTGGTGTTCATTGAGTTCTGGCGTGGTGTGCCGCTGGTCACCGTACTGTTCATGTCTTCCGTCATGCTGCCTTTGTTTCTGCCGGCCGGAACAGAATTTGATAAATTGCTCCGGGCGTTGATTGGCGTGGCGCTGTTCACTGCGGCCTATATGGCAGAGGTCATTCGCGGTGGCATCCAGGCGTTGCCCAAAGGGCAGTATGAAGGGGCTATGGCCCTGGGCCTGACCTATTGGCAAATGATGCGCATGATCATTTTGCCCCAGGCCATCACGCTGGTGATACCGGGCATCGTGAATTCGTTCATTTCGCTGTTCAAAGACACCACTTTGGTCCTCATCATTGGCCTGTTCGACTTTCTGGGTCAGATGCAATCCACCTTCACCAACCCGGCCTGGGCGTCTCCCGTCCAATCTTTGACGGGCTATCTGTTTGCCGCGCTCATCTTCTGGGCATTCTGTTTTTCCATGTCCCGTTACTCGCTTTTCGTCGAGAAGCGTCTGGACACTGGGCACAAAAGTTAGGAGCCTGACATGGCCGCTGAAACCGACACTATCGACCGCTCGCGCATGCAGGTCTCGGACACCGAGGTTGGCGTGGAAATGCGTGATGTGAACAAGTGGTACGGCACGTTTCACGTGCTGCGTGACATCAATCTGCGTGTGATGAATGGCGAGCGCATCGTTATTGCCGGGCCATCTGGGTCGGGCAAATCCACATTGATCCGCTGCATCAACCGGCTGGAAGAGCATCAGCAGGGGCAGATTATCGTCGATGGCAATGAGCTGACCAATGATCTTAAAAAGATTGACGAGGTGCGCCGCGAAGTTGGCATGGTGTTCCAACACTTCAATCTGTTTCCACACCTGACGATCCTGGAGAACTG
>JBCBZX010000210.1:0-5519 GCA_039815105.1 Pseudomonadota bacterium | reverse complement strand
TGGCGAGAACCACGTCATGCCTGTGGCGTACACATCCAATGATTCTGTTTTTCAGATCGCGGCCCATGAAGATCCAGAAATTTTTGGTCTGGACCGACTGTTGACCTTATGTCGACTGGTGTTTGAACAGACTTCAAAGATGAATGTTGGACGTGTGATCGCCCGGCCGTTTGTGGGCAGTTCTGTTGATGGATTTGAACGCACCGGAAATCGACGCGACTTTGCCATTGCACCGCCGGAACCCACATTGCTGGATCGGGCGAAAAAGGCGGGGCGCAATGTGATCGCCATTGGCAAGATTGCCGATATTTACGCCCAGTCCGGAGTGACCGATATACGCAAAGCATCGGGAAATGAGGCGCTCACACAGGCAACCCTAACCGCCATGGATGATGCCCAAGACGGCGATCTTGTTTTCACTAATTTTGTCGACTTCGACATGCTCTATGGCCATCGCAGGGATGTGCCGGGCTACGCCGCCGCTTTGGAGACGTTCGACAAACGCCTGCCCGAACTCATGGCCAAATTGCGCAATGGCGATCTGATGGTGCTCACCGCCGACCATGGCTGTGACCCGTCATGGCATGGCACCGACCACACGCGCGAGCAGGTGCCTGTACTTGCATACCGACCAGATCATGCTGGCGAATTTATCGGCCAGCGAGATAGCTTTGCCGACATTGGAGCGTCGGTGGCAGCGCATCTTGGCTTGCCAATTGGGCCCCATGGAAAGAGCTTCCTATGACGAACACAGCCCGCGCCCTGCCGCCTATGGTGGACATACACACCCATATTGAAGGCGCGGCTCACCCGGCTTTCGTGCGTGCGCAGGCAGCGAAATACAATGTCGATCTGAGCCAGATTTTTGCCGATGATGGCGAGACCTATGCCTGGCATGACTTTACGTCTTTCATAGCGGCCTACGGCGCGGTGTCAGATGTTCTGCGCGCGCCGGAGGATTACATCGCGTTGACCGAAGACGTGCTCATGCGGCAGGCGGCGGACGGGGTGATCTATCAGGAATTCTTCTGCTCCCACGACAATTCTGACCGTATGGGCTGCTCTGTCACTGATATGTGGGACGCCATGGCCGAGGGCGCGGCGCGCGCAAAAGCCGCCACCGATATCGAATGTCGCTTCATCACCACCGGCGTGCGCAATATCGGGATGCATCACATAGATGAGGCCGCAAAACTGGCGGAAAAGCACCCCCACCCCATGGTCACCGGCTTTGGCATGGCTGGCGATGAGCGCATGGGCAGGGTGGCAGAAGTCGCCAACGCCTTTGAACGGGCGCAGCACGCCGGACTACGGCTCACGGCCCATGCTGGCGAATTGTGTGGCCCCCAGAGCGTTCGCGACTGCCTGGACCATTTGAAGGTGGAACGCATCGGCCATGGTGTTCGGGCGGTGGAAGACATGGACCTTGTCAAACGCCTCGCACACGAAGGCATCGTGCTGGAAGTGTGCCCCGGCTCAAACATTGCATTGAACGTTTTCGAGCCTGAGACGCATCCGCTGCGCACCTTGCATGAGGCCGGAGTTGCAGTGACTGTAGCGGCGGACGATCCGCCGTTTTTTGCCACCACGACCAGGGCTGAATATGAGATGGCGTGGGGGCGTTTTGGCTTCTCGCTGAATGAATTGACCGAACTGAGCAAAGTGGCCATCGCAGCCGCCTTCGTTGATGATACCACCCGAGCCAAGCTATTTGCGAAACTTGAAGACACCCAAACCCATAAGTGAGCCACCCGTGAGCCGATCTACCTATAGTCCGCAAAATACCACAATCGTTGACCACCCGCTGGTGCAGCACAAGCTCAGCCATATGCGCCAGAAGGATACGTCCACCGCAGGCTTCCGGCGTCTGCTGCGGGAAATCTCGCTTCTGCTTTGCTATGAGGTCACGCGCGAGATGCCTATGTCTACAGTGCACATCGAAACACCGCTCGAGGAGATGGAAGCTCCCATGTTGGCGGGCAAAAAGATGGTGTTTGCATCTGTGCTACGGGCGGGCAACGGTCTGTTGGAAGGCATGTTGGATCTGGTGCCCTCGGCCCGTGTGGCACATGTGGGCCTATATCGTGATCATGAGACTTTGCAGCCCGTTGAATATTATTTCAAAGCCCCAGAGGACCTGTCGGATCGTCTGACCATCGTGGTGGATCCCATGCTTGCCACTGCAAATTCTGCCATTATGGCGGTCGACAAATTGAAAGAGCGCGGCGCGAAGGACATGCGCTTTCTGTGCCTGCTTGCGGCACCCGAAGGCATAGAGAATTTTGAGAAGGCGCAGCCCGACGTGCCGATCTTTACCGCCTCCGTCGACAGCCATCTCAATGAGAAAGGCTATATCGTGCCGGGCCTGGGCGATGCTGGCGACCGAATGTACGGCACAAAATAACCGGTCGCTAACCCTGAGAATCGCATTTGCGATGCGCTAACCGGCGGTGAACATGGGCGTGGTAAATCGCACCCATGAGAGCACTTATCGTTACATGCTGCATCGCTGCCTTTGCCGCTCCGCTGGCGGTGTCTCATCTGCAAGCGCGTTTGGGCGCGCCGGTTGCACAGGAGGCGATGCCACAACCTGCAGGCAAAACATCCGCAAAGACAGAGCCACAGTCTTCACCCCTTCGTCCCGTCTATCAGACCAGTGCGGGGTCTGGCCGGCGCGAAATTATTGCCGCCGGCCGAAACGGGCATTTCAAACCCCAGGCAAAACTCAACCGAGTGGCCATTCCGGTTTTGGTGGATACGGGCGCTTCAAGCGTTGCGCTCAACAAAAGCACCGCGCGGAAGCTGGGTCTGCGTTCCAGTCAGCTGCAGTTTGACGTTCAGGTCAGCACCGCAAATGGCAACGTTATGGCTGCACACGCGAAGCTCGATACGGTGAGCATTGGCAAGATCACGGTGAGAGATGTTCAGGCGCTGGTTCTGGACGATGATGCCTTGGACACGGTGCTTCTGGGCAATTCTTTTCTCAGTCGGCTCAGAAGCTATCGCGTGAGCGATGGCAGGCTCATTCTTCAGAACTGATCAATTGCCGATCCGCTCTAGAAATAGAGGACGGCTGCTATCGTGACCAAGTTTGACGGCCGCGTGCATCGCCTGCTCCGCCGCGTGCGCAGCCGCTTCATCGGCCGCGTGGACGGTGGCAATCAAGTCGCCCTGAGCCACTTGATCGCCAGTCTGAACAACACCAGAATAGCCTACGCGATGGTCAATTTTGTCCGCTGCCACGCGACGACCACCACCCAGCTCGATAACGGACACGCCCAAGCCAAAGGCATCGATCGTTCCAACGGTTCCTGCCTGCTTGGCTAGAATGTCCCGGACCACCGGTGCGGCGGGCAAATGCTGATCCATCCGTTCCATAAAGTCGCTGGGACCACCAAGTTCGGTGACCATCTGGCCAAACTTTTCGGCCGCAGCCCCTGAGGACAACGCGTGCAGGCACTGTTCGCGCGCATCTTCCAACGATGTCGCGATACCGGCGGACAGAACCATCTCGGCACAAAGCTCAATCGTTACGGCCTCAAGGCGGGTGTCTGAACTGTCGCCGGTCAGCAGGCGCACCGCGTTTCGCATCTCAACAGCATTGCCGATGGCGCTAGCGAGCGGCTGGTTCATATCGGTCAGGAGCGCGGTGGTTTTCACGCCGGCGCCGTTTGCAACGTCCACAAGGCTCGTGGCCAACTCCCGCGCTTCATCGGCATCCTTCATGAAGGCGCCATTGCCGCATTTGACGTCCAGCACAAGGGCATCAAGGCCCGCCGCCAATTTCTTGGACAGGATGGATGCCGTGATCAATGGCACGCTCTCCACCGTCGCAGTGACATCGCGTATGCCGTAGAAGCGCTTGTCGGCAGGGGCGAGGTCAGCGGTCTGGCCGATAATGGCGCAGCCGACATTTTTGGTGACTTTGCGGAAAAGAGCCTCATCAGGCTGGGTTTGATAGCCGGGAATGGAGTCAAACTTGTCCAGCGTGCCGCCCGTATGGCCCAGGCCACGACCGGAAATCATGGGCACATATGCGCCGCAAGCGGCCACTATGGGCGCGAGAATCAAAGAGACATTGTCGCCAACACCGCCCGTTGAATGCTTGTCCACCACCGGCCCGTCCAATTCAGGCCATGACAAAACGGTGCCGCTGTCACGCATGCCGGTGGTGAGGGCCACGCGCTCATCTGTGTTCATACCATTGAAAAACACGGCCATTGCCAAGGCAGCGATCTGACCTTCTGAGACCGATCCGTCGGTGATGCCAGCCACAAAATCACCGATGCGTTCGGCGGGTAGGACTTCTCCCTCCCGTTTGAGGCGAATGGTTTCCTGCGACAGAAATTTGCGGGCCATGTGTCAGTAACCTGTGGTTGGTCCGGCGTCGGCTCCCGTCAGGACCGCTTCGACGCTGCCAAGCAAGCTTGATGCGCCGAACCGATAGGTCCGCGGCGACGCCCAGCCATCGCCCAGAACAGACGCGGCCAAAGCGAGGTGATCGCGGGCTTCTTCGAACGTTCGAATACCACCAGCGGGCTTGAACCCGACGCCATCGCCCGTTTCCGAAATCGCATTGAGCATAATCCGGGCACTTTCCAACGTCGCGTTCTCCGCCACCTTGCCCGTGGAAGTCTTGATAAAGTCTGCACCCTCTTCAATGCACATCAATGAGGCGGCACGAATGAGCTCTTTCTCTGCAAGCTCTCCGGTTTCAATGATGACTTTGAGCTGCGCGGGCGCGGCAATGATCGAACGCACGGCCTGGACCTGCTCAGTAGCGGTCGCCACATCCCCCGCCGCCCAGCTTTGGTAAGGGAAGACGAGATCAATTTCGTCCGCCCCCGCCCGCAGCGCCTCTTGCGTCTCTGCGAGTACCGCTGCGGTGTCGGTACCACCTTTGGGGAAATTCACCACCGTCGCAACGCGTACATCGCTGCCGGTCAAAGCCGCTTTGCTTTGTGCGACAAAGCGGGGCCAGACGCACACGGCTGCCGTGGCCGGACGAGCGTCAGTGGCTTTCGCCTTCGCGCAAAGCTCATCTATGTCTTGAGGTGTGCAGTCATCATTGAGATTGGTCAGATCGATCATGGAAATGATCGTGCGGGCAAGATCCAGATCACTCATCAAAGCATGCCTTCCTTGACCGACTGCGTCAGAATTTTCGCCAGCTTTTCACCCCCAACCGGCGCCATCTGTTTGGTTTCATCATGGCTTAGCGCGGTGGATTGCATGCCGGCGCCCATATTGGTGATGACGGAAAAACCAGCAACACGAAGTCCATAAAAGCGCGCCAGGATTGCTTCGGGCACTGTGGACATGCCAACGGCGTTGGCCCCCAATATCTGAGACAGACGTATCTCTGCCGGGGTTTCAAATGTCGGGCCGGAAAACCACATGTAAATACCTTTGGCGATGGGCACATCCGCCGCATGGGCCGCGCGATCAAAAATGTCGCGCAGCGCTTTGTCATAGACATTGGATAGGTCGACAAACCGGGCGTCGGTCTCCTCGCCCAT
>JBCBZX010000144.1:0-7508 GCA_039815105.1 Pseudomonadota bacterium | reverse complement strand
TGTGAATAGGGTTCGGTGGCGGCCGTGGCGGCTTTGCTTGGGCTTGGCTCAGGCTGGTCTCCGGGTATTGGTGGTGGCGTGCCAGTTGCATCAGGGCGCAATTGCTGCGGCACGGCTTCTATCGCCGGTTGCCATGCAGCTTGCCCCTCGCGCCATACCAGAGTTTCAGGCCGAACGGTTCTGCTTTGCATGAGGGCGCTGACTTCCTGGTCAGATACCGGGCCGCGCTGCTCTTGGCCGTCTGCGTAATACCACATACACTAATCTCCAGTTGTTGCGGGCGGCAGGTCAACAGACCTCAACTCGTTAGGCAAGGCCGCAAATCACAGTGGCCCGAACCATCTTGGAACCCGCTCTGCATAGTCCTGCCAGTCTGTGCCGAACTTTGCCGAGAGATGAGCCTCTTCGGGCTCGATGGCCAGCTTGAGCAAAAGTATAGCGAACGTGCAGACACATAATGCGCTGATCAGGCCGGGTCTCAAGATGGCTATTCCCACCAAGATCGCGACATAGCCCACATAAATCGGATTGCGGCTGATGCCGAACACACCGCTGCTCACAAGGGTGGACGCTGCACGGTGAGGCAGCACTGCAGTTTTGTGGCGCAACAGATGTGCTGCCCCCAAGGCGTCCAGTGTCAAACCGGCAATGGCCAGCCCGGCGCCCAGCCATAGCTGCCACGTGTCTGGCTGGTTGGCCGGCGACCCAAGCCACGCCAAGGCGGCAAACAGCACCATCAGCGCGGGTGGCCACGGAAAACGTGACGGGCGCTCAGCAGGACCATTGTTCATTTGGGATGTCCATCGGGAAGGGGGCCAAGCGTTCGATCACCTTCATACACTATGGAAACGTCCGGCTCCGCGCCGTCCCTACGCCACACGATCATATTGTCTTTTTGCACCACGTCATAGCAGTCCCATTTTTCGCTTGGCGGCCAAAGCGAGCAATATTGATCACCTTGAATACGCCATTCACCCAGACTGGCCGGGCGGGATCCCGAATAATATCTGGTGCTCCCATCCGCGGCGAAGAATTGTCGCCATGGCGTACCCCTGGCACCAGTGGCAATGGCGGTGTTCCCGCTGATGGCCCTGGAGATGGCGTCGCCATTGAGAGGCTCTTGGGCAAAGGCTGTTGTGGAGAGTGCCAAAAGTGCAATGGAGAAGCGGATCATGCGCGCAGACTAGCGGTGTGCCCGGTGTCGGCAAGTCACACTTTTGGCAAACATGCTCACGCCTCAGAAGCCGTGCCAACAAAAAACCCGGCGTGGGAACACGCCGGGCTATCAGTTGCGCTTTCGGGCTGTGCCTAGAGGCGTGTCCACTTTTGCGACTGGCAGATAAGGCCGCCCAAAACGCAGCCGGACATGGACAGCGAATTGCCGCTGACCTTGGCTTTGCCATTATACTTCTTGTCCTTCACCGGATCCGTGATGGAGCCCTTATAGTTTGAGCCCGAACCGGACATTTTACCGATGCGCTTGCCAGCATATTGGCCAGTTGTCAGCGTTACGCAGTAGGAGCTGCCGCATTTGGCGATCTTGGCCTTTTCACCAGATTTGGTGCGCCAGGTGCCTTCGATATCGGCGGCAAATGCGGTTGCGGACATGGCGGCCACAAGGCCACCGGCGAGGGCTGCAGTTGAGGCAGCCTTTGCGAATTTGAACATGGAAAACCTCCCGAAATTCCGTTTACGTAAACGTTATAGCGAGTCTTCCGCATTTTCACCAGGGGAAAGGTGAGGGAGCTCTTATGTCTGTGTGCATCGCAGTGCTGCGCCCCAACCAGAACTGCGCCTGCAGGGGTTGAGCAGATGAAATGCCAAGCGTTTTCTTCCGCTCCAGCACGGGCTCAGACAATCGTTGGTGCGGGCGGAAAATTATTCAATCCTGTGTCCCGCAATGAATCAAAGTGAATCCAAACTGAATCAGTGTTTGGTGGCGTCTAACTGAATATGTTGAAATTATTGAAGAAACCGCCCGTTCGTTGCTTACCCAACACTTAAGTTCAGACTTTGGGAAGATTCGACTCACCGTCGATTAACCGCAGCTTTTAAGTCCAATTTTAGTCGAACTGATCACTCTGGGGTCATCGAAAGAGCGCAGAACGCGCCGCCACAGGGAGAGAAAACATGGCCCGTTACGATATCCACACTGACACAGTCGCCCAAATGGGTGGAACTGTGAATGCAGAAGTCCTGTTCCAGATGGGCATCCTCGCATCCACCGGTCGCAATGGCGAAGCCAACAACATCGAAGCGCATAAATGGTTCAATCTAGCCGCGTTGAAGGGCAAAGATGAAGCTGCCGACTACCGCGCTGAAATTACAGCCGAGATGTCCGCGCAGGACGTTCGTGAAGCGCTGAAATCGGCCCGCGAGTGGCTCAAGCTGCACTAGGCGGCGCGGAACTCAAACAAATGTCCAGAGGCGCATTCCGCGCCTCGGCCTATCGTCTGCACCGCGCTGATCAATCGGCCATTGCGGCCCAGCGCGGTGTCGGCCAGCGCGATCATCATCGGGTTTGGCGTGGCAAATGGGGCGGCCTGTCTCAGGCGGGCCGCAAGCTCGGTTTCCGCGATATCGGGCCTGTGAGCAGCAGTCACGATCAATGCTGCTGCGGTGGACCGGCTGACGCCGAACCAGCAGTGAATCAAGAGCGGTGCATCAAGCCGCCACTGCTGCACCCCAAAATGTAAGAGCGCATCCATGTCTTCGGCGCTGGGTGCCCGATAGCCTTGCTTAGGCTCTGACAGATCATTGAACGACAGCGACAGGCGATCGGTCACCGCGATATTGGGCGGTGCCGGCGGCGTCATATCCGCGCTCAAAAGGCTGATCATCTGCCGCACGCCATGTGCGCTCACTGCGCCTTTCACTTGCGCCAGTGGGCACACCAGAATAGCGGGCATCTGGCTCACACCACGACGCTCAATTCGCTGAATCGCGCCAGAAAGCGCGTCTCCGCTTGGCCAGCAGAAATGCAGTCGAGCCCAAGGGGTGTGCCGTCCAGTTCTCCCGGATCTCCAAACAGCTTGACACTTTCCGCCCGGCTAAATCCAGCGAGCTGCGTTGCTTCGAAAAAGGCGCACACCATGTCGGCCTTCTTCACCTTCTTTTTCAGTGGAACAGGCACAATACCGGGCAGCCCAAACCGCAAGTTGATTGCGGTTTCCAGCCGGGCCTCGACCTCGCGATAACTCCCGCCCATGACCGATTTGAAGGGCGAAATCATATCACCGATTACATATTCTGGAGCGTCGTGCAGCAGTGCGTAGAGCCGGTGCGCCTGGGGCGCTTCGGGATAAAGTGTTGTAAAAATCTGCTCCACTGCGATGGAGTGCTGCGCCACAGAAAACGCATGCGCCCCAACGGTCTGGCCGTTCCATCGTGCAACGCGGGCGAGGCCGTGGGCGATATCGGCGATTTCCACATCCAGCGGCGAGGGTTCCAGCAGGTCCAGACGCCGCCCCGACAACATGCGCTGCCATGCGCGGGCGGGTGCGCCTTCCTTTCCCGAGATCTTGCCGGAGGTCTTGCCAGTCATATGCGCGACATCTTCTCAGCCATGGGTGCTGACGGGCCCCAATGTGAAGCTGGCAAAGCCGGGCACAGATAGCTCGGCTTCCATATCGCTCACCCAAACGGTGGGGCCGGAGAGTTTGTCCACCCGAACGAGTGCCAAACCGTGCCCACCATTCGACGATCCCATTACGCCCACAGTCTTGCCATTTGCGGTCACATTCGAGCCCTTCTCCGCAAGGTTTCCGCTGGCGATCACCCGCACGAAACGTTTTCGAGCGGTGGAGCGGTGCTCGACGCGGCTCACAACTTCCTGGCCGACATAGCAGCCCTTTTTGAAGTCGATGCCCTGGGTCAGATCCAGCAAAGCTTCGTGGGCATAAATGGATTGGCTGTCATAGTCGCCGCCAATTTCCGGAAGGCCGACGCCCACTCTCCGGGCTTGGTACGCATTTTCATCCACCACGCTCGAAGGGAGAGATGCCAAATAGGCGCGGTAACCCATTCCATCTGCACGTTCATCCGCTAGTCCGTGGTCAAAGGGGTCGGCGCACGCAACCGCGTGCAGCTCTGAGCGTTCAAACTGAACGTCTGAGCGCAATTTGTAGAGCGTCAGGCGCTTGATCAGCGCGTCCCTATCGTCGGATGGACAATCGATCAGATAGCCATTGCCAGAGCGGCTGATCAGGAACTGAAACAGCACTTTCCCTTGGGGCGTCAGCAGCGCGCAGTCCCGTACAACACCCGGTTCCAGATTGTCGATATTTGCTGTGATGACGCGCTGGAGCAGGCTCATCGCCTCATTGCCGGAAACGGCGATCACAGCGCGTGATTTAAGGTGTTCAAGAGGCATAAGGCACGATTCGTTGGGGGAGAGCTCTTGATATGGTGCACTAGTCGCCGGAGATAAAGAAGCGCCAGCGCCCATCCGGCGCAATGCCCAGCCTATAGAATGTATAGCTGTCGTTTACACGCATTTCCTCAAGGTCAAACCAGGTCACCACGCGAAGCAGCTCAACCGTTTCGGACGGTGTAAGTTCGCTGGGGCTTTGTGCCCAAAACCATGGCCAAACATAGGTTTCGTCCGCCGTGCCCGCGGCAAACAGAACCGGATCAAGTTCCAGAATGTCTATCAGTATTGCCAAGGCCTCCACACTGCTGGGGTCAGACGCTGCCTTTTCAATATAGTCCAGGGCGTCGCTGGTTTGCTGTTCAAGATTGCCGGAAAAATCATCTGTTGCGATGGTCAACTGCGTGCCGCCATTGCCGGGGTCGGCATATCTTGCCAGTTTTCGAATATCACCCGACCGCGCGGCCTTCAGCAGGTTCGCTCGCATCTGTTTAACCGCATCGGGCAGTCGTGCTGGCTCCGTAATGCGTTCGGCTGGCATGTCTGGAACATTATCGGCAGGCGCGCTGTCATCTGCCGTGTCGGCTCCATTGCCAAAGGGGCTTCTGGTAGGGGGCGCCTCAATCTCAAAACCCTGTGGGTTTGGGTCGACCTTGAGGACCGATGGCAAATCAGACTGTGGTTCAGCCAACGCGCTGGACGTGGCGGCGGCGAAGATCAGGAGAGTGGACAAGAGAAACTTGGTGCGCATGGCGCAAGCCTACACCCCCTGGATGACTTTTCGTAGACACCACCCACCCTTTAGATATGCAGATATTTCAAAGACTGATGGTTCAGGCCGCCACTGCAGGCGTGTTAATCCAGGCTGGCCGGTCCAAGCCCGCTAGTGCAGAGATGTGTCGGCTCGCAATTTGCCGTTCTCAAACAGGGTGGGAATCTCTTCCGCCAGTTCCCGTGCCATGGCCTCACCACACTCGGCCACCGCGCGGCGTAAGGCCATCAAAATGGCGCTGCGGGCGATAATTTCGGTTTCGATGCCTTCACCCGCCGCCTCAACCCAGCTTTCTAGCAAAAACTCTTCGGCCACATTGTGTTTCTCAAGATCGATCATCTCATCAAGATCTTGAAGGCTTTCGACCGGTTTCATTACGACACTCCAGCACGCGGGGAGCAGACAGAGCGCCTCGCCAATTTGCCCAGCCTTGATAGCACTCGTTATGGCCAGTGTAAGGCCAACTTGCCCTGCGAACCGCTAACCCTTGCAAATTGGTTAACGCGGTGGCGAGGTTCCGATCAGTTTCCGTAACGGTTCACAATACCTTCGGACAAAGCGCGCCCTTCCTTCAAATATCGCCGCGTTGCTTCCATGGCCTGCGCCGTGCACCGAGTGTAAAGCGAGCTGAAACCCTCATAGCCCCGGTTAAACAGTGCCACAAATTTGGCGCGTCGGCGCGGGGAGGGCTGCTCGGCGTCTAGAAAGCTGGCCATGGATTGCCGCCACTCCTCCGCATCTTCCGCCGTGCAAATCTGGCGCAGAAAATGCAGCGAGCCCAGCACTTCGCTCAGTCGCTCCAGCTGGTCTTCATAGGGGGGCGCAACGTCTTCAGGCGCGACCGACGGTAGATTATCTTCACCGTCAACCTCTTGGGCCAAAACCGAAGGGCTCAGCAGCAACATGGCCCAAATGGCAAACAGGGTCAGGAGACCGCCTGCCCTACTGCTGAACGATTTTGACGTCCGGATGGAAGCTATTGGCCACGAAGGCAAAAGTAACATCATAGGGCAGATCTTCCGGGGTGCCATTGGCAGTTGTTTGCACAACGATATTGCCGACATCGCGGCCGTCGGCAATCCTTTGGCGATCAAGAGCTGATGATTGCCCTTTCTCCCAGGTCACGGTCACATCGCCATCCACCACCGGTCCTTCAAGTCGCACGTGCTGCATTGACACAATGAAAGGATCTTTGTCCGCGCCATTTCGCACGATCACAACCCGGGCCATCGCCGGAATGTCCTTTGGCAATTCGCCCCGGAACAAAAAGGGTGTCTGAGACCGGTCATAAGCGATGTAAGGGTTGTTGCCATAGGCCCGGAACTCAGGATTGTTTGGCACAAGAACCTTGCCCTCGGGCAGGCGCTCCTTGAACTTGCCCCAACTTTCCAGGCGTGATGGAACAACTTTCAGCTTCTGACCCAGCAGGTCTCCGATAATGGCTTCACCTGAGAATTGCTGCCACCAGCTTTCGGTCTTGCGGTCGTACATGATCAGGTCTGACCGGCGCAGCTTGCCAGTGGTGCCAAACTCGACAGGCTCGCCATCCAGCGTGCGCTCAAACACGATGGCTGCGTTGCACAGCGGGCAATAGGTCACCGCCACCGGGACACCGCCCACAACATCGTTGACGATTTCATGCCAGGTGAGCACCGATAGCGGATAGGCACGGGCGTCGCCATTTATGGTGAGCCCGATCACCGGCTCCAGATCATCATAGGTCCGAGCGCTTTCGATGGGAATGAAAAGCGGGTCGTCGATGGATGGGATCCCGTCCTTGGGCGGTCCGCCGGACAGAATTTCCTGCTCATCCACCGAGATCAGATCGAAGTTTGTTTTCCACCCCTGCTGTTTCCAGAAATCTGAATTGGATTGGCCTTGCGCCATGGCCGTGGGTGTCATCTCTGCCAGCTGGGAAACCTGACCAATGGTCAGTGCACCGCCCACCAATAGAAAAGCGGCAAGAGTGCGCGGGATGCGGATGAAGGGTGAGCGGGCCATAGGATGTCCAGTTCCGGAGCAGTGATCGTATCTCTAACATTGGCCTCACAATTGGTTTTGGCCAGAGCATCATCGATCAAGCTCGCTCACATATTTGTGGTCAAAGGCTCTCTTCGGCCATTTTCATAACCTCGTCGAGCCGGGGTGTTTTTGTGCTGTCCGGCATGGCCAGGATGGCGTCGAGTGTCAGCCAAACGGTTCCCAGGCAGTCGGACGATGCGGTGGGGACAAGGTCAATCCCGTCTGCTGCACGCCATAGGTGAACTGCCAGCGTTCGGCCTTCGCCCAAGTCGAGCTGCATCAACGAGGCTAGCTCATCAACAGGTGCATCTACGCCCGTTTCTTCCAGCAGTTCCCGTGCGGCGG
>JBCBZX010000295.1:0-3903 GCA_039815105.1 Pseudomonadota bacterium | reverse complement strand
GAACAGGCTGAGCACCTGCTCCATTGCTTCCAAGCAGGGTCGCCTCGTCAAAACGGGCCATCCCGTTGCTGCAAGCTGACACAGTGCCGGCAATCAGAGCGATGCTGGCCGTTCGCGTGAGAAGCCTTAGACGCGTCCGGGAACTGATAACCGACACTTTGGAGCCCCGTTTGCCAACGGTTTGGGGGCGACTTGACGGAACGCAACGCACACTCATGAACACAACTCACGCAATACAAACTGCATGAATTAGAACCTGTTAAACTTACTGCGCGGTTAAATCTGACGGAGAGAAGGCAATTTTTGCCCATCGTCACAATTAGTGCGCCATCGCTCAGAGTGCTTTAGCAACACCGGCTATTGGTGGCGCAAAACTCACTTCGGCCAGCTGCCTGGCCTCAAACCTAGAGCCGATCTTGTCAAAAGCGGTCAGTATCTGCCTTGACGCATCACTGCCGATCGGCGCGACAAGACGCGCACCCACCGTCATTTGCTCCAGAAACACGCGGGGCGGTTCGGGCAGTGCAAAATTGACGATGATCCGATCATAGGGGCCGTAGCTGGGTAGCCCATCTCTTCCATCGGCCAGACTGTGCTCAATATTGCTCAGACCCAAGCGCTCATGTTGAAGTTTGGCTTGATCCACCAGGGTCGCATATCGCTCCACAGTGACCACCTGCCGGGCAAGCCGGGCAAGAATGGCGGTTTGATAGCCGGACCCTGTTCCCAACTCCAGAACACGCGACGATGAATCGCTGCTGAGAAAGTGAACCGTCTGAGCAACCAGCAGAGGCGATGTCATATCCTGCCCACAGGCCATGGGCACAGATCGGGCTGAATAAAGCTGGCCGTGCCATTGCGGCGCGACGAAGCTGTCGCGGGGTGTGGCCTCTATGGCCTTGAACAATGCTAGATCAGTGATGCCCAGCGCCCGGACCGCCATGAGATGTCGAGCTCGCCGCTCGGCCTGATCGCTTTGACCGATCACAGCCATTCGCGAAGCTCTGACACTAGTTTGTGGTTGGTCCGGTCAATTTGAAGAGGCGTCACTGATATCTGGGCGTGCTCGAGCGCGTGCCGGTCTGTGCCCGGTCTCGCGGACGCAGTGGCGTGGCCAAAGACCAGCCAGAAATAAGGCTGCCCACGACCATCCACCCTATCGGCAATGCTGTCCGCATATTGCGTGCGACCCTGAACGGTCATGACCACGCCCTGCACGTCTTCCGGATCGCAGTTTGGAAAGTTGACGTTGAAAAACGACCCTGGCGGCAGCTCATGCTCAGCCAGTTTTTTCACAAGGTCTGGGCCGTGCTGGATCGCCACGTCCCAAGGAATGGTTTTGGTGCCCGCCTGCCAATGGTAACATTGGCTCAGCGCAATTCCCGGAATGCCGTTGAACACGCCCTCTTCCACCGCGCCGATGGTACCTGAATACCCAACATCGTCGCCGACATTTTTTCCCGAATTCACACCCGATATGATCAGGTCGGGCCTGCCGGGCAAAAGCTGATGGACGCCGATGGTTACACAATCTGCCGGCGTGCCACTCACAGCAAAGCGACGATCACCAAGCTCCCTCACCCGCATGGGCTCGGTGATGGTTATGGCATGGCCGCGGCCCGATTGGTCCTGGAGCGGGGCAACAATCCAAACGTCGTCCGATATGGACCGTGCAATGTCCACCGCCACCTTCAATCCCGGCGCATCAAATCCATCATCATTGGTGACCAGAATCCGCGTCATGGCGTGATCACAGCTTGCATGTTCATGTAGGGTTGCAAAACTTCGGGGACCTCAATGCTGCCATCGGCACGCTGATAGTTCTCCATAACCGCAATCAACGCCCGACCGGTTGCGACGCCCGATCCGTTGAGCGTGTGCAAGAACGTTGTGGCTTTCTCGCCATCTGCCCTGTACCGCGCATTCATCCGGCGGGCCTGAAAATCACCGCAGTAAGAGCAAGAAGAGATCTCTCGATAAGCGTTTTGACCCGGCAACCACACTTCAATGTCGTAAGTCTTGCGTGCGCTGAAGCCCATATCGCCGGAGCAAAGTGTCATAACGCGATAATGTAGGCCGAGCCCGCGCAGCACAGCTTCGGCGCAGGCCAGCATGCGTTCGAGTTCGGCTTCGCCACCATGTGCATCAGTGACGGACACAAGCTCCACCTTTTCAAACTGGTGCTGGCGCAACATGCCGCGCGTGTCCCGGCCTGCAGACCCAGCTTCGGAACGGAAGCAAGGCGTCAATGCTGTGTATCGGCGGGGCAGATAATCCGTCGGCACAATTTCGCCAGCGACAAGATTGGTGAGCGGCACTTCGGCGGTGGGAATGAGATAGCGGCCATCGGTCGTTTTAAAGAGGTCTTCTTCAAACTTCGGCAGCTGCCCCGTACCAAACAGCACATCGTCACGCACCAGCAGCGGGACATATGTCTCGATGTAAGCGTGGTCGCCCGTGTGCAGATCAATCATATATTGGCCAAGCGCTCGTGCCATCCGCGCCAATGGGCCGCTGAGAAGCGTGAAGCGGCTGCCGGCCAGTTTGGTGGCGGCCGCAAAATCCATCTGATCAAGGGTCTCACCGAGTTCGAAATGCTCTTTGGGCTCGAACTCAAATCCGGGCTTCTCTCCCATTGTTTTCAACAGAACATTGTCCGCTTCGTCGGCCCCCTGCGGCACATCACCCATAGGCAGGTTGGGCAACACACTCAGAGCTTCACGCAACGCTGTGGTGAGCTCGCGTTCCTTATCTTCACCGGTTTGGATAAAAGCCTTCACCTCGGCCACCTCGGCGATGGCCGCCTGGGCCCCAGCCTCGTCGCCTTTCGCCTTGGCCTGACCGATTAGTTTGGACGCTGCATTGCGCCGTTCCTGGGCATCTTGCAGCGCTTGCAGATGGTTCCGGCGCGCTTCGTCCAGCGCAATTAGGCTGTCGGCCTGTGGTTGCAGTCCGCGCTTGGCCATCCCCTCATCAAAAGCTTGAGGGTTGTCGCGTATCCATTTGATGTCGAACATATATCCGCCTGGTAGAACTGTATTTTAGGCGGTGGCGGCGTCTTGGTCGTCCGCATCATCATCCGCGCCTGTGTCTCCGCGCTTCCGTTCAATCAGTCGCGCACAGTAGATGGAGATTTCGTAGAGAAGCAGCGTTGGGAGAGCAAGCCCGATCTGGCTTACCGGGTCCGGCGGCGTCAAAAAAGCGCCAGCAGCGAAGATGGCGACGATTGCATATTTGCGTTTGGCAGCCAGAGTGGCCGAGGTGACCAGCCCTGCCCGCGCCATAAGCGAAATGACCACAGGCAGTTGAAACACTAGGCCAAATGCCAGAATCAACATCATGATAAAGCTAAGGTAACGCTCCACATCAGGAACCGTGACAATGCCGATACCGTCTTCACCGCTGCCCGCAGACAGGCCGGTGAGGAAATCAACAGCCAGTGGCATGATCATGAAATAGATAAGCGCAGCGCCGGAGAGGAACAGCAGTGGTGCGGCCACCAGATAGGGCGCAAAGGCTGAACGTTCATGCTTGTACAAGCCGGGCGCGATGAACCGATACATATGGTAAGACAAGACCGGGAAAGCGCAGAAAACGGCAGCCCAAAGCGCCACCTTGATATAGGTTATGAGCAGGCCTTCGAGCCGGATTGACTGCAAGGGCGTGCCCTCGCCGCCCGTTCCCCACTCATAGGGCTTGAGCAAGATCTGATAAATCGGCTCGGCGAAAATGAAAGCGATGACGAAAAGAGCGAAAATCGTTGCGACGCAATAAAGCAGTCGCGACCGCAGTTCGGTGAGATGTTCCACCAGCGGCGCGGCTGACGACTCAACCTCGTCGAGCTCCACGTCGATGATCGGCTCATCGGCTTCCAACTGCTGTGGGGAGACGGGCTTGTTCACG
>JBCBZX010000195.1:0-5855 GCA_039815105.1 Pseudomonadota bacterium | reverse complement strand
CTGGTTCAACAAGATGGCCAGAAGCACCCCGAACACGACGGTGATGATCAAGACCCCGCCCACCACAAACAATGTGGCCCATACGGACGGCCAGAAGGCGCTGGATGTGACGAACCGAACGTAGTTGTCAAAGCCGACCCATCCCAAATCGCCACCGCGGAGTGGCAAGTATTTCTTGAAAGAGAAAAGGAGGGTCATGATCAACGGGACGAGCATCCATCCCAGAAGAAGAACCACCGCTGGTGCCATCATCAGGCGCGCAGCCGATCGAGAATGCTGTGTGGCCATGGGTCATCTCTCCTGTTGACTGCCACGAAGGCTGCCTGAGGTTGACGGTTTGTACGAGTGCAATTTCTATCCGGGGCGGCACAACGCGCGCCGCCCTCGGGCAAAGCTGTTGATCAGTAGCCGGCAGCTTCCATTTCGTCGAGCGTCAGGGCCTGCGCTTTTTCCAGAGCCTCTTCGACCGACTGCTGGCCAGCAAGAGCGGCCGAGATTTCCTGACCCACCTGCGTGGCAATACCGGCGAATTCAGGGATCGCCACGAATTGCACACCTGTGTAGGGCACCGGCTTGACCGACGGGTTTGTCGGATCGGCCGCGTTGATGGAGCCCAGCGTCATCTCTGCAAACGGCGCAGCTGCCTGGTACTCCGCGTTTTCATAGAGCGATGTGCGCGTGCCTGGCGGTACATTGGCCCATCCTTCTTTTGAGGCAACCAGCGCAGTGTATTCCTTGGACGTCGCCCATTGGATGAACGTCTTGGCAGCATCCGTGGCGTCGGAACCGGCAGGAACGGCCAATGACCATGCCCAGAGCCAATTGCCCCTTTTGCCCAGCCCGTTATCTGGAGCCAAGGCAAAACCAACTTGGTCCGCGACCGAAGAGTCGTCTGGGTTGGTCACAAAGGACGCCGCAACGGTTGCATCAATCCACATACCGCACTTTCCTTGCTGGAACAGTGAGAGGTTCTCGTTGAAACCGTTCGTCGATGCGCCGGGAGGGCCATAGTTGGTCATCAAGTCCATGTAGAACGTGACGGCACTGGTCCATTCTTCGCCGTTCAACTCTGGACGCCAGTCCTCGTCAAACCAACGCGCACCGAAAGAGTTGGACATGGCGGTAAGAAACGCCATGTTCTCGCCCCAGCCAGCCTTGCCGCGCAGGCAGATGCCATAGATTTCGTTGTCCTTGTCGGTCATGCCGGCGGCGGCTTCCTTGATGAAGTCCCAAGTGGGCGCCTCAGGCATCTCCAATCCGGCTTTTTCCATAAGGTCGGTACGGTACATCACCATGGAACTCTCACCATAGAACGGAGCGGCATAAAGCTCACCATCGACTGTGAGACCGCCACGGATCGCGGGAAGAAGGTCGTCAGCGTCCCACTCGGCAGGCATGTCGTTGAGAGAAACCAGCCAGCCCTGCTGTCCCCAGATCGGGACCTCATAGGTTCCGATGGTCATGACGTCGAAGGATCCACCCTTCGCCGCGATGTCTTGCGTGACCCGCTGACGGAGCACGTTCTCCTCGAGGATGACCCACTCGAGCGTGATGTCGGGGTGCTCGGCGCTGAATTCTTCGGACAGCCCTTGCATGCGGATCATGTCGCCGTTGTTTACGGTGGCTATCGTGATTGTCGTGTCAGCTTGAACCGTGCTGGCTGTGGCCAATGCCAAAGCCGACGCGCAAAAAAGTGTTTTTGACCGAGACATCCTTTTCCTCCCTACTGGATGGCCGTTAAAGCAAGGTATCGCCGCAGGTGACGCGAAGTCAATTTATTTTTTACGCGCGTAAAACTTACGCGATTCAGCAAGCCATGCCAATTGCTTAAGCAGAGTCGCGCATCACGAGTTTGCCGTCAAACAGGGTTTCTTGACGGTTGAATGACTGCGATCCTGTCTCGATGATTCGAAACAGGGTCGTTGCAGCGCTGTTTGCGATTGCAGCGTAATCCTGCGCCATCGTGGTCAGGGGCGGGCATGTGAAACGTGAAAACGGATGATCATCTTGTCCCGCAATTCTCAACACGCAGTCCTGGCCATGACCTACTCGGATGCCCAGCCTGTAGGCGGCTGATAACATCCCGATCGCCAGTCGATCATTGCTGCACAAGATGGTGCGTGTCGGAAACAGATTTTGCTCCAACATCTTGCCGCCCTCGACGCTTCCAATCTCCTCAAAGTTCCATCCTTCGCCTTTAGCCTGAAAGATGTGGGCCGGATGCCCCAGGTTTGCCATGCTCTCCTGATAGGCTTGCCGCCGCTTGTTGGCGTTGGGGTTGGATGCAGATTTCATCTCGAAAAAGCAGGGGGGTTCACCGCTTCTGCACAAGTATTCGACCATCAGTCCCACACTTTGAAAATTGTCTGTTCCGATAAACGCCTCGCCGGTCTCAGCGACGTTGGCATCAAACAGGACAAGTGGAACTTCTTTGCTGAATTTCTGAATAGTGCCTGGATCTGATGAGCGCCCAAAAGGTGCAAGAAGCACACCGGCGGGTTTGAGGGACCGCAGCGATTCAAGGTTTTCCTTCTCAAGATTAGGATCACCATGAGAACTCAAAAGGATAGGGCTGTAGCCGGCGCTTATACATTCTACTTCGACCGCCCGCCCGATCTCGGTAAAGAACGGATCGGCCAGATAGGGTACGACGATCCCGATGTTCTTCGTCGTCCGCCGGTTTTGGTTTACGGCGTAAACATTGGGCCGGTAATCGTGCTGCTCCAGAGCCTTTTCGATCCTCTTTCGCGTGCTTTCGCGAACGCTGGCCGGATCATTGAAGTATCTTGAAAGCGTCGGGCGCGAAATGCCACTGACCGAGGCAAACTCTTCCATATTCCGAATTTTTCGATCTGCCATTTTTTACCTTGCAAGAACTAAATGCTACGCGCGTAAAGTAAAATATTTACATACTTTCCAAATGCAGGCGAGGTCAAGTTTGCGAACGCAAGGGTTCTGCGAGCACGGCTGCAAGCGAACCGACGTGGCAGTAGAGTTGTGTTTCGACGATGCTTTAGTACGTCCCAGTCTTCAACCGTCGAAACCGCGGCAACGCGTTTTCTGGCACTGGCCTTGTCTCACTTGCGCTGCAGTGCAGCTAGAATGGCTTTATCCAGTCAGGGAGCCGATCAAACCGTCGTGTTTAGTGTCATTCATTCGCGCCCCATAATGACGCCGCGAAGCTCGGCGAGGCCGCGTAGTTAGCAAACGAGCGGGTATCCCGATTGTGTTCTTCGATCGAAATTGCTCAGAAGGGCGTGATCGGGGCGGAACGGAAAATCGTGGTCGGCGTGCTCTTCGTCGCGGCGCCTGTGTTCTGCAGCCAATACGGCTCGAATGGTGGCAACCATGTATATGTCGCCCAACAAGTGTTCAGACACGGTCGAGCCAGCGCGTTTTACATCATGGTCTCGGCCCAAAAGGGTGTTGCGCAGATGTGCAAAATGGAAACGTAGACCAAAGGCTTCAATGAACGTCAGCGGATCAAAATCCCGGGCCACACCGAGCAACCAGTGAAGAACGTCTTCCCAACTGCCGGATTTTACTCCGCCGTAGACAACGTTGCTCTTGCCGTTGAAATTGAACCATTTGTCGGCTCGCGTGCGTAAGTGAAAATCGGCCCTTATCCAAATGCAACCGTGCTCGAATTGGTTTGTTTTTCTGCTGCCATGCGCTGTTAAATGGTAAACCGATTCAACGCTAAGTTGGTGCGTGGAATCTATTAGTACAGTACCAAATCAGATTTGGGCTGTCTGCTTTGCTTCATTTCGTGCGCCGCACGCGCCTGTGCAGCGAACTTCTGCCTTACGCCAAAACTACTCACTACTTGTGAAACAAGCAATGTCCGCTCTGGGCTCAGAGCAGACCTCGGCGTGAATGCAGCATCTTAGCGGTGAGTCCAAATTAGAGCGATGGGGACGGCCCAAACCTGCCGTTAAATGAAGCCGAAGCAGCTGCATTGCAGCGTTTGGAAAGCAACCGTTGGACGCAAGCAACACTCGCGCGATTTTAAATCAACTTCGAATGCTGCACACTCCCACAGTTGTTTTAGTTCAGAAAAAATGGGCCGCGACACAACATCCGCGGCCCATCCGTATCGAGTTCGCTGTTTATCAATCAGTTCAGCCGTTAATCCAATCGTTCACGATCTCTGGGTTATCTTCAATCCACTCTGCAGCAACCTCAGCGGGGTCGCGCTTGTTGGTGAACATCTCAACAATCCAGCCGTTGATTTCGTCACCTGTGAACTGAATGCGGCTCAGCATCGCGGCCACGTCCGGGTTGCGTTCTTCGAGCGACGCAGAATATGCGACGTGCACGTTGTTGGGGGCAATCACGCATTCAAACTCGGACACTTCCAGCCAGTTTTCCGCGTCCAGGTCCACGTCTTCGCAGCCCTCAAAGCGCGCGGGCTCTTCTACAATGGACAGATCATATTGCACGTGAAGCGCTTCGGGTGTCCAATGATAGAACAGCTGCGGCTGGCCTGCGGCATAGGCCGCAGCCAGACCGGCCTTGAACGTATCGGCGGAGACGATGCTCGGCTCCCACAGGGCGTCAAGGCCGTAGGACTTGAACTTGATCTGCCAGCGCTTGGTCGATGCCCAAGTCACGTCACCGGGCCAGTACTCCCCGAGGCCATCGCCATCAGTGTCGAACATTGCGGCGATTTCGGGGTTGTTGAGGTCTTCAATCGACGACACCGTGTCAGCCATGTAGGCCGGAACGTAGATGTTCGACGTACCAAGATAGGGATTGTTGACGCGCACGCTTTCGTTGCCTTCCACGTATTCATCCCAGGCTGATTGCCAGTTGGGCATCCACATGTCCGGATGAACGTCGATGGAACCGTCGCCTTTGTCCATACCGGCAAAGATCACTGGCTGCTGGTTCATACCTGCCACGATTTCGGCATCGCCACCCATTTCATTTTCGATCACCGCTTTGATCACATGCCCAATGGCGCGCGCGCCGTTCCAGCTGGGATCAGATATCATGACCTTCTCTTGGGCTGAGGCCGCCGTACTGGCCATCAGCGCCGCAGTGATGGCGGCTGTTTTAAGCAGATGTTTCATTCTTGGTCTCCCCATTGGATTCTGCTGTTTTCGGTTAAATGCGGCTGAACGAGGCACGAATGCCCCGAAGGATGCGGTCGATCATCATCGCGACAAGCGCAATGGCGATGCCGGCCAACAAGCCTTTGCCTGCCTGGGCGTCGCCCAGGGATTCGGTCACCAGCGCGCCCAGACCCGCCGCCCCGATAAAGGCAGAGATCGTGGCCATGGAGAGCGCCAGCATGATGGTTTGGTTCAGCCCCGCCATGATCGACGGGATCGCCATGGGCAACTCAACCTTGCGGAGGAGTTGTCGCTCGGACGCGCCGAAAGCGAGGGCCGCCTCCTTGGTGCTTTCGGGCACTTGCAGGATGCCAAGGGCCGTCAGTTTCACCATCGGCGGGATCGCGAAGATCACCGTCGCGAGCACCGCAGGCGGCTGTGAGATGCCAAAGAAGGCCACGGCGGGGACAAGGTAGCTAAGCGACGGGATCGTCTGCATCACGTCGAGGATGGGTTCATTGATCCATCGGAAGACCTTGTTCTTGGCCATCCATATGCCCACGGGCAGCCCCACAAAGACACATATTGCCGTCGCAACCACCACCAACGCCATGGTCTGCATCGCCACTTGCCACAGCTCAAACGCGGCGAGAAAAGCCAGGGAACCGGCCACAAATATGGTCGTCGCTTTGTTGGTATAGGCCCAGGCCAAAGCCATGAAGAGGAAGGCCACTACCGGCCACGGCGTCTGCATGAACGCCACCTCCACCCGTATGAGCGACTGGCGCAGCACGTTCG
>JBCBZX010000009.1:0-21516 GCA_039815105.1 Pseudomonadota bacterium | reverse complement strand
GATTGGGCTCTCCAGAGTGACGTCCGACAACGGCAGAGCAGTAGACGCTGTTTGAGCTGCGGCGGCAGCCTTGGCCAACATGGCGTCGCCGCCAGTCAGAAGCGCGACCATCTCCGAGGGGATGCTGCCATCGGCGGCGTTTAGATCCGCGATGCGATCACCGGTCATCACACCGGTTCTGGTCTGTTCACCATGGGTAAATGTGACAAGTTTCATTGGGGCATTCTCCGAAATTAGGGCACAGCTTGAGTGTTGGGCTGAGGCAAAAGTCTCATCCCGAAAGCGGTTTATTGGTGGGCAGGGATGGGTTCAGCGGGGGGCAGTTTTATTTTCGGATCGCCCCAGATCACCTGCCCCCATTGAGTGGATCGGATCATGTGCACGGCAAAGCCACTGACCGCACCAAACCCTCGGTGTTCTGCAACATGAGGCGAAGGGGCATGGGCGCCGGGCCACTGGATAACTGCGCTTCGAAACGCAGGCCGCTGAAAGGCCTTGTCGAGATACGTTCGAAGGCGATCGCGACCGGTATAGGCAGACCAGAGTCGACCGAACCCGAGCCATTGCAGTCGCCACATGCTGCACGTCCACATAATGTCGGCGATGGTATATATGTCGCCGCAAACCCAGTCTTCCGAGTGACTAAGCAACTGGGCTTCAAGTGCGTCCACATGGGCTCCCATTTGCCGATGTGTTTCGCGCATGCCGTCAGCATCGATGACGAATTCACTGGCGGCGTCTTCTTTCTTGATCTTGGCCTCATAGGCCGCGCGAACGGAGGGGTCGCTGTCACCGATTTGATCGATCAACGCGTTCAGAACGCGTATTTTTCGGGCGTGAACGCCAGCGATGTTCTTCCGTAGTCCCATGGGCCGAAAGTCATCGTCTGGATGAGCTCCGTAAAGAGCCGCCACATGAGGAGCCTGGTCGATGAGGGTTTCCTGAGCCGCGATCTCGGAGGCAAGCTCTGTCGGGATCAAAGTCGCGCCGCTATCGGCTTCTGCGTCCACATACTCGCAGATGGTCTTTGAATCGATTACGACGCGTTCTTTCTCATGGTCGACCAAAGTGGGTACGACACAGGGGTCGAAACCTTGAACGGAGACGGACGACTCGCCTGTATAGCCGTCCACCAGGCGGGCGTTTGGTGCACCTTGGAGCCGCATCCGGACATATTCCGGCCGGTAGTTTTCCGGAATGAACTTGCCTGCAGGCATAATGTCCATGTCATGGGAGGCATAGGCCACCTGCTTTTCCGCCAGGACCGTTCGCACCTTATGCGAGCAGAGCGACGGCGCGGCGTGATAGAGTTCAAACTGCGGCCTTGTGCCGGGCCGTCCTCCGATGATTTTGTTCTTGTATTTGCTGCGGAGCAGGGCGTTCACATCGTTCACCATGCGGGTGAAATCGGTCTCGCCATCGGGTTTTGTGTCACTCATTGTTCCCTCCCAAGGGACACGCCCTGCCGCTATTGCGGTTCTAGGTGTTGTTGTTCGGTGGTTTGGTTTTTGACACCGCCATGGACAGCAGAACATTTGCGGTGAGATGTGCGTGGCGTGTGATTACGTCTTCATCGCTGACATCAACGCCGAAGAGCTGCTTCGCTTCCGGAGCGACGTTGAATGCCAACGCGCCAGCGCCGATGAACATATAGTACCAATGGAAGAAGTCTTGATCGCTGATCACCAGTTCAGCGTCGACGAGTTCGCGTAATTCTGCAGCGCTATGACGTATGAAGGTCTCGACCATGAACGTCATCCGCCAGCTGTCAGTCTTGCCTTCTTGAATCATCAGACGGTTCAATTCGGGATGCTGCGCACTGAAGCGTACGAAACTGCGGATCCGAAAGGCGAGCCGCTCATTTGCCGGCAGGTCCTGGGCCATTTCCAGCCTGGCCCGACGGAACTCCAAGAGTTCGCCAAAGATACTTGTAATGGCTTCTTTCCAAAGATTGGCCTTGTCTTCGAAGTGGTACTTCAGCAGGCCACGCTGGACGTCGGCCCGGACTTCAATGTCGCGGACGGTCACCCCATCATAGCCTTTGTCGGAGAACTCGTAGATCGCAGCACCCATCAGTTTGCGTTTGGTAATGCCGGTCCGTTCCTGTGGCCTGCGCGTTTGGCTAACTTTCGTTATCGTTCCCATGTTGCTGCTACTTTCGTTCTGATGATCGCAATGCTGCACACTTATAGCGTGTAATTGTGCAAGCAATCACAATTCTACGTCGGAAGTTGGCTTCACAGGACCCCATTGGACCCCAAGCAACTTATCGATCGGTTCCAAAGTGGCGGGTTCACTGGCGTCGAACACGTCTCCATCGGTGAAGTGTTCGAGGACATTCTTGAAAGGGTCCAACCAGTAATCGAAGACCTGGCTGCCCAGGATGTGTTTCCCGATCCCCCAATGTGGTGTGTATCCCTTGCTGGACAGGTGATCGTGTCCGAGCATCACCGTATCCCAGTCCTTTACTTCGAAGGCGACATGGCTGGCGCCTGATTTGCCGGCACCGATCAGAAACAGGGTGTGGTGATCTGATGGAATGTCTCCACGGTCACACCGAAAGAAAGCGCCGATGACGTTGTTTTCTTCTTCTGCAAAGATCTCATGGGCAGTGAGAATACCGAAGCGTTCCTTGTACCAAGCTTCGCTTTCCCGAAAATCATATGTGAAGAGAACACAGTGACCTAACCGGTTCACCCGCGCTGGGCCGGGTTCCAACCGTATTGGTGTTCCGATGCGGGCGCGATCTGTAATGGTGTTCAATGGCTGCCTTGGGGCAGAAACGGGCTGTGCGTCACAATCGAACCCAATCAAACCATCGATGGTGTATCCATTGGGATCTGTGAATCGGATGCGCTTTGCGCCGGTTACACTTGATACCGGTTCAATCGCCGAGGCGCCCGATTTTTCGCTAAGCGCCCGAAAGTCCGCTTCACTTTCCATATGGAAACCCACGCCGACAAATTTGGCTGGACCTTCCTGAACGACATGAGCATAGGGTGTGCAGTCAGTCCCTCGGCTGAAGAGAGCTTTGGTCCCGTCTTCGGTTTGGCCTTCGGAGACTTCGAACCCGAAATCGGCCAGAAAGACTTTCATCTTTTCTAAGTCGGGTGCTTGATACCAAACATAGGCAAGATCTTGGGCCTTCGGAGACGCTTCTACAGGCATCGACATGGTCGGTCTCCATATGCCCTTGCCGTCGAACGAGAGTGCGGTTTTTCGGTCTGGCGAGGGCCCGCTTGAAACTGTTTCCTATTTTCCATCAAAATTTGTTCATGGCAACATTGATTTTGTTGCGTTGCATAAAAAAAGAACATAACTTCGTCTTCGTTAGAAAAAAAGGGAGGGTCACATGCGTATCAGATTCATCGTTTCGGTTGCGTGTTCGACGGCGTGCTTGGTTGCGGGCGCGCAAGCCCATGAACACGGGGGTGGGACACCATCGCCTGTGGAGGCCCAAGAGATGTGCGTTGCCGAGATCACCGCTGCATCGCAAGCTGCTGGAGAAGATCCAGGCCATGCCGGCACGATCTGCGATTGTCTTGTGCCCAAGATTGGAGAAGACCCGTCTTTGATTTCAGAAATCGAGACCCATGGCGGGCTGCCTGCACCGGGCGAGGCTAGCGCCGAGTTGGATGCCGTCGTCAAGAGTTGCCTGCCAGCCGAATAGATCTGACGCCGGCTCGGCGAAAAATGTACTCGGCCGGGCATCAGTCACTTCCGATCAGCAATCGGGCGAATCAAGGCGGGGAGCGCCAATCCATGATGAAGAACGCAATTTTCTTTGGGACGTTGAGAGCCTTGCCGATTTTGCTCGGTCGCGCAGCGTCGCAAAGCGAAGATTTCGCTGCTGAGATGGCCAAACATGACTGCGTTTATCAGATCCGACTGAAAAACAATTCGGCCGGCCGCTACTACATCTTCAAGAATGGAAAAGTGCGCTCCAAGCAGGGGATTCATCCCAATCCCGATGCCTCAATGGTCTTCAAGAATTACGACATCGCGACGAAGATGCTCAGTCCGAACCCGGACATGTTCTACCGCATCCATGCGGCAAAGAACTTTCTGGTGGAGCTTCAAGGCTCCGATGTCATCGGTAACTGGATGGCCAAACTGGTCCAGCGCGCCCAGTATGAGGCCACGGGTTTCAGCTATGGCGAAGACATGCCCGATGGCTGTAAGCGCACAACCATGATGACCAATGGTGGTCCGGTCCATGTCTATGTCAAAGACGGCAAGATCGTTCGTGTTGTGCCGATCAAGTATACTGACGAGGATGCGCCGAGTTGGACGCTGAACGCCCGCGGAAAGGCCTTCAAGCCAAGCCGCCAGGCCATGGTGGCGCCCCATGCCTTGTCCGTGAAGGGAGCAATCTACTCGGAGAACAGAATCCTCCATCCCATGAAGCGGGTGGATTACGATCCTGATGGTGAGCGTAATGCCCAGAACCGCGGCATCTCGGGATATGAACGTATAAGTTGGGATGAGGCCTTCGACCTTGTGGCCAAGGAGATCAAGCGCCAACGCCGCGAGCATGGTCCGGGTTCAATCTTCGCGCCCCACAGCTCCCACCATTTGTGGGGCAACGTCGGTTATTATCTGAGCGCGCTCCAGCGGTTCATCAATCTCGTCGGTTGTACGCGCATGGCGATGAACCCAGACAGCTGGGAGGGCTGGTATTGGGGCGCGCAGCACCACTTCGGCAATTCGATGAAAGTCGGTATGCCGTCCAGCTACAGCACGCTGGAGGACTGTTTGAAGGACTGCGAACAGATCGTATTCTGGTCATCAGACCCGGAAAGCACAAACGGTGCTTATGCGGGGCTGGAGTCCACCGAACGTCGGGCATGGGCGAAAGAGCTCGGAATCGAGTTCGTCCATATCGATCCGCACTTCAATCCCACTGCCCAGCTCTTTGGCGGTAAGTGGCTGCCCATCAAACCAACCACCGATGCCGCCTTCGCAATAGCGATCATGAATGTTTGGATCGCAGAAGGGCTCTATGACCAAGACTATGTCGAACGGCTGACCACCGGCTTCGATGAATGGCGCGCCTATGTCATGGGCGAAGAAGATGGCGTTCCGAAAACACCTGAATGGCAGGAACCGGAAACTGGTATTCCAGCCCGCGATGTCAGGGCCCTCGCCAGATCCTGGGGCAACAAGAAGACCTATCTGTCGTGCGGAGCTGGCGGCGTCGGCTTTGGCGGCGCGAATCGCGGTTCGAACGGCCAACAGTTTGCCCGCTGTATGGTCATGCTCATGGCCATGCAGGGCTGGGGCAAGCCCGGTGTTAACTTCGGCAACCTCACGGCTGGAGCGCCGTTGGATCTGCATTTCTACTTTCCAGGTTATGCCGAAGGCGGGATCTCCGGCGACTTGGTCAACACCGGCAACGCCGCTCATAACTACCAGCGCATGCCCCATGTCATCAGTATGGGTGTGATCAAGCAGCAGGTGCCGAAACAGTTCATCCCGGAAGCGATCATCGAAGGCAAGGCAGAGTCCTATGTCTGGGAAAGCACTTCGCAAGAGGCACAGTTCACGCCCGTCTCATATCCGGCGCCGGGATATTCTCCGATCCGCATGATTTATCGCTACGGCGCGTCAACCTTCAGCACCACGTCCAAGTCTGCGCGGTGGGTGGAGGCGTACCGTCATGACAGTATCGAGTGCGTCGTCACGCAGACCATCTACATGGAAGGCGACGCGAAATACGCCGATATCATCTTGCCGGCCTGCACGAATTTCGAACGCTGGGACATAGGTGAGTGGTCCAATGCCGGCGGTTACGGTCTGCATGCCCAGGAGATGTTGAGTCACCGCATCTTCACGATGCAGCACAAGGCCATCGAACCGCTTGGCGAGTCAAAATCCGACTATCAGATCTTTGAAGGCATCCTGGAGCGTCTGGGTATTTCCCAGGTGTTCACGGAGGGCTGTAGCGAACTCGATTGGTGCAAACGTATCTTCGACAGTTCTGATTTGCCGTCCAAGGTGTCGTGGAAGCAGTTTCTCAAGAAAGGCTACTATGTGCTTCCGGCGGAGGAAGAAGATACGCGCAACCCTGTCGCCATGAGGTGGTATGCTGAGGAGCGCCGAAAAGACCTCCCGGAACCCTTTCCGCTGCCCAATCAGTGGGCAGATGATTATGGTGAAGGACTACAGACGCCGAGCGGCAAATTCGAGTTCGTGCCGACTACGCTTCGCCGGAACGAGGCTGAGCATCCAGACCGGCCTGCGGTGAACCGCTACACGCCCTCCTGGGAAGGCCCTCGCACGGATGAACTCTACGGCAAGTATCCGTTACAGATGATCTGTACACACAGTCGTTACAGCTTCCACACCCATGTCGATAATACCTCCTTCACCGACCAGATCGAAGATCACCGCGCGCTGATTGACGGCCACTACTACTGGCTCCTGCGGATCAGCGGCGAGGATGCTCGCGCCCGAGGGATCAATGACCGGGATCTGATCAAAGTCTTCAATGACCGGGGCGCTGTCATCTGCGCAGCAGATGTTTCGCCGATGGTGACCGCAGGTTCAGTCAAGGGCTACCAGTCCAGCGGTAAGTTCAACATGGTGACCTTGGGCAATGAGCAGCTCGAAACGGGTGGATGCCTTAACATTCTGACGCCCTCAAGGACCCAGACCAAGGGCACCCATTCCATGGCGCCCAACTCCACTCTCGTTCAAATTGAGAAGTTCACCCAAGCGGAGGCGCTTCGCGATGTCCAAGCCGCCTGAATCGGGTCCTGGCCGGAAGTGGAACCTCATTATTGACGTTGCCAAAAGCGTTCACGGCGCGAATGCGATCCTGTCAGCCAAGGATGAGTATGTCGGCAATGAGCATCCTGGCTACAGCGCGCCGGTTCCGGAAGAAGGTGGTGACCTTTTCACCCTGGAGCGGAAAGTGCGCGGCGAGGCACCGGTGGTGGATGCCGCTTACCTCCTGAAAACCTGCAATCACTGTGATGACGCGCCGTGCAAAAAAGTTGGAGGCGACGCGGTGATCAAGCGCGATGATGGCATCACCATCATTGATCCGGTCAAAGCGAAAGGCCGGCGCGATATCTATGAGGCCTGCCCCTACAACGCTCTGATCTGGAACGAGGAATTGGAGCTGCCACAAAACTGGATCTTTGACGCGCATCTTTTGGATGCCGGTTGGCCAGTGCCGCGCTGCGTGGATGCCACACCGCTGGATTCCATTGAGGCGATCAAAGTCACGGACGCTGACATGCAGCGCAAAGCGGAAGCCGAAGGATTATCCGTGCTTCATCCAGAACTCGGCACGAAGCCGCGGGTCTATTATCGAAATATGTATCGGTTCACGTCGTGTTTCATTGGGGGCACCCTGGTCAGCCAAGATGCGGGCGCGGCAGACTGCGTTGAAGGTGCCACCATCGAAGTTTTCCAGGGCGACGAATTATTGGGTATGGCGCGCAGCGATGCTTTCGGCGAGTTCAAGATTGATCGATTGGCACCAAACAGCGGTTCTTATCGGGTCGTGATGAACATGCCCGGGGTTGGCCGCGCTGAGCAGACGATCGACCTCAGTGAAGAGAGCGTATATCTCGGTGTTGTGGCGTTAATCTAGGCTGATTACCCTTCGCCCATTCTCACAAGCAATTTGCCGAAGTTCTGACCGCTGAACAGGCCAAGGAAAGCTTTAGGTGCGTTTTCGATACCGTCTATGATGTCGTTACGAGACTTGACGTCGCCCGCATTGATCCACCCCATCATTTCGGTTCGGAAGTTGTCGGCCATATCCAGGAAATCACCAAAGATAAATCCTCTGATGGTCAGGCGTTTCACTAGAATTGTTGCCAGGACTTTCTGGAGATTGTCTGTTCCCGGCCCGAAGCCAACATCCCGGTTGATGGCGATGGTGCCGCAGACGAGGTAGCGTCCATAATCCGCCATGAGGTCGATGATGCCCTCGGCCATGGGCCCGGAGACATTGTCAAAGTAGATGTCTATCCCATCGGCACAGGTCGCCTTAAGTTGATCCAGAACATCCGGGGCGCGCCGGTCGATGGCGTGGTCAGCCCCCAAATCACTGGTGATGTAGGCACATTTTTCCGGTCCGCCGGCGAGACCGACCACGTTCAGGCCTTTCAATTTGCCGATTTGAACGGCCACGGAGCCAACCGCGCCGCTGGCGGCTGACACCAGGAGAGTCTCTCCAGGTTTCATATGGCCGAGCCGAAGCAAGGCGCCATAGGCTGTATGTCCGGGCAATCCTAGCGTGCTTAGCGCCAAATACTTGGGCTCAAGATCCGCCGACACAGGCACGAGCCCCGTCCCGTCGCTGAGGCTAAATTCTTGCCACCCATAATTGGCAATCACAAAATCACCCTCGCCATAATCCGGATGTCGGCTGGTCAAGACTTGCGAAAGAGACGTTCCCACCATTGGCGCGTTGAGCGGTGTACCCGCTGTATAGTTCTTCCCGTCATACATCCGAGACCGCATGTAAGGATCGAGCGAGAGATAGAGGGTCTTCAATAAAACCTGTCCTTCAGACGGTCTGGGTATGGCGCTTTCGACCAGTTCGAAGTTCGAATGATCGAGCTCTCCGTCCGGACGAGAGACGAGGTGGATCTGATTGTTCTTGAGTGTCATAATTGAGTCCAGAGGCGCGGAGCGAAGGGCCTAGGTATCGCTGCGGCCTTCAGCTTTTGCGAAGTCTGCGCGCCGCTTGTCCAGAAAAGCGGAAATGCCTTCCTTCGCGACAGGCGAGCCCAGCAATTCAACAAGTGTTTCACGTTCCAGGTCCAACTGGTCGGCTAGCGTATTGGATTTTGCGGCGACAATGAGTGACTTCATTTGCCTGTGCGTGGTTGCAGGCCCGCGAGCGAGTTTGGCTGCAAACTCAGACGCCGTCTCTTCAGCGGTGCCAGGCGGCACCAGTGCATTCACCAAGCCATGCTGATGCAGCAATTCGGCTGTTACGGGCTTGCCGAATAGACAGATTTCCATTGCCAGAGCATGGGGTAGTGACTTGGCGAGCGTCGAGGTCAGTCCGCCGTCTGGAACAGCGCCGATCTTCACATATGCCGGCATAAACACGGAATCTTCGTCACAGATGATCAGATCGCAGGCTAGGGCGATTGAAAATCCACCTCCGGCTGCTCCGCCATGTACCGCAGAAATCACAGGTTTCGGACAAGTCTGGATCGCTTGAACGCATTCCTGCAGTTCCGAAACGATTGCATAGCGGTCGTCGCGCTTGTCTTCTTCCAAATTCTTGGCAAGGAGACCCAGATTCCCGCCGGCGCTGAAGTATCCGCTGCGTCCGACGAGAATGATTGAGGTGATGCGGTCTTCGCTGGAGGCTTTTCCCAGCGCTTCGAGCAAGAGCTTGTGGTATTCTAACGAAAGCGTATTTTTTTGGGCGGGGTTATCGCTGACAACCACCAAGTGGTTTCCGTGATCTTCAATAAAGATCGGGCTGATATCTTGCGCTGTCATCGGCTTCCTCCCTGACGTTCGCCAACGAGTCTCGTACATAGCGGCATTAACTTCGCATTGCGACAAAAAATAATGCGAAAAATATATATTTCCGCAAAAAAGTACGTTATGCCTTGAGCGTTGGCTGCGATTTAATTGCCTAAAAGGCCGTGACGGAAGAAGGGTTGAGCCCTCTCAATGTCAGAGTGAAGGAGAGGAACAAAAGATGTCGCCGACACTGGGCACCTTGGACGAACTTCCCCAAGACTATCGCGACGCTCTGACCAATGCTGGTGTAATGCCTCTCTGGCCCGCCATGCGCAATGTGTTGCCCCATGACGCGCCAATCCCTGTGAGCCAGTCCTCCCATTGGGCTTACGATGCGATTCGCCCACTGCTCATGATGGCAGGCGATTTGACGCCGGTGGAAAAGGCCGAACGGCGCGTTCTGGTATTGTCAGATCCCGGGCGCGGCGCCGGTTCCATGCAGGTGACCGCTTCCATTTATCTGGGTCTGCAATTGCTGCTGCCCGGAGAGACGGCGCCAGCCCATGTCCACACTCCCTCTGCTGTGCGGATCATTGTGGAGGGCACCGGCGGATACACGGTGGTAGACGGAGAAAAGCTCCCCATGGAGGAGGGCGATCTGGTTTTAACGCCGGGCGGCGAATGGCACGATCATGGCCATGAGGGCAGTGAACCCGTCGTATGGCTGGATGCCCTGGATCTTCCGGTGTTTTACTACCTCGAGGGTTCTTATGCGAAGGAGGGCCCGCTTCAAAAGCCGTCCAATCGCCCAGATACAAGCCAACTCGAATACCAATCTGCCGGCCTTGCGCCACCCCGCACGCGCGCTGCTCGAACGCGTCCGTATCCGATGATGCGCTATCCCTGGTCCCGTACCGAGGCTGCGCTGCGCAACATGGCGGAGTATGCCGGTGATGAACCGATCGAACTCGATTATGTGAACCCAGAAACGGGCCAGGATGTGCTTCCGACGCTCGGCTTCACGGCATTGATGCTGAAGACCGGCCAGACGTACGCGCCGCACCTCAGATCATCATCCGGGGCCATTCACATCGTTAAAGGCCGTGGCAAAGCCTCTATTAACGGAAAAGCAACGGACTGGAACGCGAAAGACGCCCTCTCCATTCCGGTGTTTGCGGACATCACAATTGAAGCTGAGGAAGAGACCTTCTTCATTTTGGTCCACGACCGGCCGCTCCAGGAAAAACTGGCTTATTATGAGGAACGCGCACGATGAGCGGATTGTTGTTTGATTCCCCTGAGGTTGAGGCTATTGCGGTAGAGGGTGAGGCGGCCGCCTATCCCGTCCACCGTATTTTTTGCGTGGGTCGCAACTACGCCGCCCATGCCGCCGAGATGGGTGTGGAAGTGGACCGGGAGGCCCCGTTCTATTTTTCCAAGTCAGCCGAAGCCACCATCGCATCCGGGGCGACCATTCCCTATCCGCCCGGAACAGAAAACTACCATTTTGAGATGGAATTGGTGCTGGCCATCGGAAAGCCGGTGTTTCGCATATCGGTTGAGGACGCGTTTTCAGCGGTTTACGGCTATGGCTGCGGTCTGGATATGACCCGGCGGGACCTGCAGCTGGCCGCGCGTGCTAAGGGCCGCCCCTGGGATCTGGGCAAGGACTTTGAGCAGTCCGCCGTGTTTGCCCCACTGGTCAAAGCGGACGCGGTCGAGGCCATCGGGCAGCAGCGTATTCATCTTGAAGTCAATGGCGAGACGAAACAGGACGCGCACCTGTCCGATCTCATCTGGAAGGTGGATGAAATCGTCAGTGATCTCAGCAAATTCTATCACTTGAAGCCCGGTGATGTAATCATGACGGGCACGCCGGCGGGTGTGGACGCTGTGGTCGCCGGTGACGTGATCACAGGCGGGATCGACGGTCTTGGGTCGATTGCGCTGAACATTGGGCCGGCTGAATGATTGAGCTGTTCGAATACTTCAGGAGTTCCACCTCCTATCGGACACGCATCGCGCTCAATCTGAAAGGGTTGGAATACACCTCAATCCCGGTGCATCTGACCCGTGACGGTGGAGAGCAAGGAAAACCGGATTATCGAGCGAAAAATCCGCAAGGACTTGTACCGACACTCCGAGGTGGCGATTTCCTGCTCAACCAATCGCTCGCGATAATCGAGTGGCTCGATGAAACCCATCCTGAACCGCGTCTTCTGCCTGAGGATAAGAACCTGCGGGCCAAGGTGCGGGCTTTTGCTTACACCATCGCGTGCGATATCCATCCTCTGCAGAATCTCCGTGTCCTCAAATATCTGACAGCAGAATTCGACGCAGATCAGGCTGTAAAGGAAGCTTGGTGCCAGCGTTGGCTTGGTGACGGTCTGGCCGCCTGCGAAGCACAAGTCAGCGAAACCCCGCGCCGCGGTGAGTTCTGTTTTGGGAATACACCTGGATTGGCTGACATTTGTTTGGTGCCGCAGATCTTTTCAGCCTTTCGCTTCAAGGTCGACACATCAAGTTTGCCGAACCTCATGCGCATTTACGAGGCTTGTCAGGCTCTGCCAGCCTTTGCCGATGCCGCTCCAGCCAAGCAGGCGGATGCTCAGTGATGACTGACACCGCTGTTCCTGTCTTTGAAGCGCAACATATAGTCAGTTTCGGCGACTGCGATCCGGCTGGCATTGTATTCTATCCAAATATCTTTGCTTGGCTCGACCGGACCTTCCACGCCTATCTGCGTGATGCTGCCGGTGGGCATGCCGCGGTGTGTGAAGCTCTTGGCCTCAAAGGTGTTGGACTGACCGAAGCCAATTGCGCGTTCCGTGCGCCGTTATCAGATGGTGACGTGCTCGATGTGTGCGTAGACACCATCGATTGGGGCGAGCGAGGATTCCAAGTGAATTATCGCGGGCGGGTGGGGGAGCGTACGGCGTTTACGGCCCATGAAGGTCGCGCGCTTTTTGTCGAGCGGGATGGGCGATTGCGCGCCGGGGACGCGGTTCTACTGGAGCAGCATCTGGCAAAGTCGACCAAACAAAAACAACACGCCGACTAGCAGCGGCAAAGAATAGAGGAGGGACAAATGGCGAAAAACAAGGTGATCATCACGGTTGCTCCCACAGGCGGCATGGGGTCAAAAGAAATGAACCCTGCCTTGCCGACACAGCCTGAGGAAATCGCTGATGATGTGGCGCGCTGCGCCGAAGCGGGGGCCAGTGTTGTCGCCGTCCATGCCCGGCGGCCAGATCACACAGCCACCTGTGACCCAGGCATTTACAGCGACATTAATGAGCGGATCCGCGCCAAGTGCGACATCATCATCAATAACTCGACCGGCGGCGGCGTGACCGGCGAAATGGTAGCCGAAGATGAAAATGGCGACCTCGAAATACTTTGGGAGCAGCGGATCAAGGGCGTCGACGGCGGCGCTGAAATCTGCACCCATGATGCACACACCATTGTCGGGAACTTCAATCGGAAAAGTGTGTTGGTGAAAACGACGCTCGCGCAGAGCCGTGAACTGGCCATTATGATGAAGGCGCGCGGCATCAAGCCTGAATGGGAGTGCTTCAATCTCAGCCATATGGCTGATCCGATTACGCTCATCGAAGAAGGTCTCGATGAACCGCCCTGCATTTTCAATTTCGTACTCGGAGCCAATAAAGGGTTCCAGGGCGCAGCAGCCTTTTCATTGAAAATCCTCGATCGGATGGTCGACGAACTTCCTAAGGGATCGATTTTCACGGTTTCCGGCATCGGCCCGGCGCAGGTGCCTGCGGCTATGGGCGCGTTGCTTGCCGGTGGTCACGTTCGGGTCGGTCTCGAAGACAATCTTTATTACTCGCGCGGTCAGCTTGCGACCAATCTTCAGCTTGTTGAACGTCTTGTTCGACAAGTTCGGGAGATGGGTCTTGAGCCTGCTACACCGGCTGAAGCGCGAGACCTGTTGGGTGTGCCCCGGCAGGCAGTGGCGTAATCGGAGGACACCACATGACCAACGGAAAAATCATAATTACAGTTGCGCCCACTGGAGGCGTTGGGGGCAAAGACGGCAATCCTGCGGTACCTACACAGCCTCAGGAAATTGCTGACGATGTTGTTCGGTGCTGTGAAGCGGGCGCCAGCGTGGTCGCAGTTCATGCGCGCCGCCCAGACGACACGGCAACGTGTGACCCGGAGATCTATAGGGACATCAATGCCAGAATTCGCGAGCGCTGTGACATTGTAATCAATAACTCGACGGGCGGCGGCGCGACCGGTGAGATGATTGGCCCGATCACCGCAGGGGGTGTTGAGACAGGCGATTATGAAATGCTCTGGGAGAAAAGGATGAAGGGCGTGGATGGGGGCGCTGAAATCTGCACCCATGATGCATTTTGCGCCAATACCTATCCGCCCGGCGGGCCCGTGGTGGTTATGAACGCTTCGATCGACCGCAGCCGCGAACTGGCACAGGCGATGAAAGACCGCGGCATCAAGCCTGAGTGGGAGTGCTTTAATCTTGGTCAGATGCTGGACCCGAAGCAGCTGATTGAAGAGGGTTTGGACGAACCACCCTACATCTTCAATTTTGTGCTCGGTGCGAAGAACATCCAGACGGGTATGCCTTGGTCGATCAAGACGCTTCAGGCCATGGTCGATTTCCTACCCGAAGGTTCGGAGTTCACGGTGTCCGGCATTGGCCCAGCACAAGTGCCGGCCGCCATGGGCGCGATCCTCACCGGCGGTCATGTCCGCGTCGGGTTGGAAGACAACTACTACTACTCACGCGGTAAACTCGCCAACAATCTGATGCTGGTGGAGCGCCTCGTGCGTCAGGTCCGCGAAATGGGACTTGAGCCCGCCACGCCGACTGAAGCGCGCGAAATTCTTGGCCTTCCCAGACTGATTTCGCACTAATCGGAGCGCGCGTCGCACCATGTCGAGCGAGACCTCTTCTGTGATCAAATCAGCCGCGGTTATAGGCTTGGGGTCTGTTGGATCAAGCTGGGCGGCCTTGATGCTTGCCCAGGGCATTGAGGTGCGCGGCTTTGACCCCGGTGACGGTGCGGACGCCTTGTCAAAGGACCTCATCGCCAAAGCTTGGCCATCGCTGGTCCAATTGGGGCTGACGGTTGACCCCGACCCGCCCTTCCAAAGGTTGACCATAGTGGCCGCGATTGAAGCGGCCGTGGACGGTGCAGAGGTTGTCTTTGAGAATGTACCGGAACGCTTGACGCTCAAACGCGAGGTTCTGGCGAAGGTGGACGTCGCCGCGCCCAGCGATGCGCTGATCCTATCCAGCGCGGGCGGGATCGCACCGTCGGAGCTGCAAGTCTCGTGTGAGCGACCTGACCGCTTGGCTGTGATGCACCCGTTCAACCCGGCCCATCTGATTCCCTTAGTGGAAATTGTGCCCGGTAAAGAGACATCGACTGACACCATAGAGCGCGCCAAGGCATTTGCCGCATCAATCGGCAAGCACCCCATCGTCGTGGCCGAGGGGAAGCCTGGTCACATGGTCAATCGGTTCCAGTTTGCGCTGGTCCGTGAAGCTTTCCGCTGCCTGGCGGACGGCGTCGCTTCCGCTGAAGATATCGATGCCGCCGTTCGTTACGGGTTGGCGCCTCGCTGGCTGCTTATGGGCAGTTTGCACACCGTCTCTCTGGCCGGCGGGCCCGACGGTATGCGCGGCGCGCTGGACCGGTTTGGCCGCGCCATGGAGCAATGGTGGGCAACAGACGGCAGCTACGAGCTGACTGAGGACATGGAAAGCCAGATCGCGGCGGCGGCGGGCCGCCTGAATGGAGAAGCGGGCTTTGCCGATTGGGTCGGGTGGCGAGATGAGCAGCTCGTCAGTCTGTTGGACCTTCAAGCCCATGCAGACGCTGCCCGGCCCGGACACCGAAAAGGAAACTGAGGGATGCCAGACTTGAATTTGCCCGAGTGCGTCGATTTGGAGATCCGAGGCAAAATTGCCGTCGTCACCTTGAACCGTCCGCAAAAGCGTAATGCGCTGAGCGATGCACTCGTCCTGGGGCTACGGCAGTTTTTCCAGAATATTCCTGACGGTGTGTCAGTGGCGGTTGTGCGCGGTGCGGGCGATCATTTCTGCGCCGGGCTTGATCTCAATGAATTGCAAGAGGCGACATTTTTCGAAGGGATTGAGAATTCTGTCATCGGCCAAGGCCTCAACAATGACATTCAGTACTGCAAAGTGCCGGTGATTTCGGTGCTCCATGGCGCTGTTGTGGGCGGAGGGCTGGAAATAGCCGTATCCACCCATATCCGCGTGGCAGAGCAGTCGGCGTTCTTCGCGCTGCCGGAAGGCACGCGGGGCATCTTCCTCGGGTCGGGCGGATCGGTGCGATTGCCAAGACTTATTGGGACATCAGCGGTAATGGATATGATGCTGACTGGCCGGGTTTACTCCGCGGAGGACGCGCACACTCAACTCGGCATGACCCAGTATCTCGTCGAAAACGGCGATGGGCTTACCAAGGCCATCGAACTGGCCGAGCGTATCGCAGAAAACTCGCCCATGTCGAATTACGCCATTGTGCAGGCTTTGCCACGCATCGTCGAAAGCGACCCGTCGACCGGACTCTTCACAGAATTGCTGATGGCCGGCATCGCCCAGGATGATGAAGAGGCAAAGAAGCGCCTGCGTGAATTCCTCGAAATGAAAATGAACAAGGTGAAGCCCGCTTAAGGGAGCGAAACATGCTGAGCGGAATTGAAGAAGCAGAAGAGTTTCGGAGCTATATTGCGAAATGGACCGATGAACGGCTGATGCCGCACGCTGAAGAGATCGATGTGGCGGGAGACTTCCCGCGCGAACTGGCCCAGGAATTGGGCGAGCTGGGCTACATTGGAACGATGTACCCTGAAAGCGCTGGGGGGAGCGGACTGGAATACCCCAATCTCTGTTTTGCGATCCTCTGCGAGGAACTCTCGCGGGCATCAGTCGGCTTTGCCGCCTGGATCTGCATGCAGGGGTCAACGGCCACCCACACGATCTATGAGTGGGGCAACGACTATCTGCGCGAGAAGTATTTTCACCCGGCGCTGAAGGGCGAGAAGATCTGCGCCTTTGCCATTTCGGAACCGGGCGCGGGGTCCGATGCCGCATCCGTGCGCACCAAGGCCACCAAGGTCGATGGGGGATGGGTCATCAACGGTTCGAAGATGTTCACGTCCAACGGTACGGTGGCCGACTTCATCACCGTGGTGGCCTCAACCGACCTTTCAAAAGGCGCGAAGGGGCTGGAACTGTTCGTAGTCGATACGAGCTTTGATGGCTTCTCAGTCAGCAACAAGCTGGACAAAATGTCGGTGCGGTCATCAGATACTGCGGCACTCTCGTTCGATGAGATGTTTGTGCCCGATGACCACATGCTCTCCAGCGAGACGGGGAATGGCTTTCGTAACGCCTATCGCTCATTGACGGTCGACCGGATCTTTACGGCGGCACTCGCGGTCGGAAACGCCCGCGCAGCTTATGAGTCGGCGCGCAATTATGCCCAAGATCGTGAACAGTTTGGCCAGCCCATCGTGAATTTCCAGGCGGTCGATTTCCGCCTCGTCGACATGCTCGCCAATGTCGAACTGATGACCATGTATACCTATCACGCTGCGAAACTGGCCGATCAGGGCGATGACATTACGGTTGAGGCTGCTTTGGCCAAACTGATCGCCGGTGAGAAAGGTCACCAAGTCTGCCATGACGCTGTGAACGTCTATGGCGGATGGGGTCTCATGAACGAATACCCCGTCCAACGCTTTCTGCGCGATTCCTACTTCCCGATGGTGGGCGGTGGTACGATGGACATTATGCGGATGATCATTGGTCGCCGTGCGAACAGAGCGAAGTAGCTGGTTAGGACCGCATGATGCCAGACCAGACTTACGACTATGATCTGTTTGTGATTGGCGGCGGGTCTGGCGGTGTGCGCGCCGCGCGGATCTCGGCTGGCCATGGCGCCCGCGTGGCGTTGGCGGAAGAGTACCGCATGGGCGGGACCTGTGTGATCCGCGGCTGCGTGCCGAAGAAGTTCATGGTTTTTGCCTCGGATTATTCGAAGAAGATCGACGAAGCCAAGGCTTATGGCTGGGATGTTGAGAAGCGCGGGTTCGACTTTCCCCACTTCATGGAAAAGCTGCGCTCGGATGTCTCGCGCCTGTCCGGCCTCTACATGAAAGGTCAGACCAATGCCGGCGTGACCGTCCATGAAGAACGCGCGGAAATCGTCGATCCGCATACGGTCAGACTGGTGTCCTCCGGCAAGACAGTAACGGCTGACAAGATCCTCATCGCCACGGGCGGCACGCCCTGGATGCCCACACCGGCCGATGAACCCAATGATGACCCAAACTCGGTGATGGGTATCGAGCACGCGATCACGTCTGATCAAGTGTTCGACCTCGAAGCACTGCCGAAGAAGATCCTGATTGCCGGTGGTGGTTACATCGCCGTGGAATTTGCCCACATCTTCGCCGGTCTCGGCGTTGAGACGGTGCTGAACTATCGCCGCGACCGGGTGCTGCGCGGCTTTGATGAGGATGTCCGCGACGTGGTTCAGCAGGGCCTGATTGATGCCGGTGTAAACGTCATCACGAACACGGTGTTCCATACTATTGTGAAAACTCCAGATGGCCCTTGCGAGCATCAAGTGACGCTGATGGACGGCACCACGGTCGACACAGATGTGGTGTTCATGGCGGTCGGCCGAGAGCCCGCCATCAAGGGACTTGGTCTGGACAAGGTGGGTGTCGAAATCGGAAAGGGCGGCGAGATCGTCGTCGATGACTATTCCCGCACCAGTGTCCCATCGATCTTTGCCGTGGGCGATGTGACCCGCCGAATGGAGCTGACCCCCGTCGCCATCAGGGAAGGCCATGCCTTTGCCGACACCGAGTTTGGCGGAAACCCCCGCACCATGGACCACTCCAATATCGCCACAGCCGTCTTCACCCAGCCGGAAGTCGGCACGGTGGGGCTAGCCGAACATGAGGCGCGCGAGGCCCATGGCGAGATTGATGTCTACAAGGCCAGTTTCCGCCCAATGAAGAATGTCATCGCTGACAGCCAGGAACGGGTCTTCATGAAGGTGATCGTGAAAGCTGACGACCAGCGCGTGGTCGGGGTTCACATTGTGGGGCCGGATGCCGGTGAGATGATCCAGATGGTCGGCATCGCGGTGAAAATGGGCGCCACCAAACAGCAGTTCGACGACACCTGCGCGGTCCACCCCACCATCGCTGAGGAAATCGTCACCATGCGGAACAAGAGCTAAGCGAGGAGCAGGCGGGCCATGGCAGCAGTGAGCGGTGCGGCTGGCCTGTTCGTTCGAATCTCAACGGCCTTGTTTCCCATCGCACTTGGGCTGGCTGGCCTGGCGGGGGTATTTCACTTTGCCAGTCTCGCGCTCGACATTCAGCTTCTACGGTCAGTATCGCTATCGATATTGCTAGTAGCGTGCATTGTCCTGGCCGCAGATGTCCTTCTTTACCTGATCAAGCTGGCCGGCGCCCATGGCGACGTCATTGAAGATTTCTCGATGGCCACAAGCGCCAATCTGCTGGCGCCCGGATTCATGGCCGCCATGGTGATTGGCGGCCTTTCGGTCTCTGAACATGGCTATGGTGAGGTCTTCTGGGTTGTGGGTACGCTAGGGCATCTCGCCCTGCTATTCGCCTTTGTCGGCCAATGGCTGAGGCGCGATTATGATCCAGGGGCCCTTAATCCCACCTGGTTCCTGCCCTCCGCCGGGATCATGACATCGGCTATGACCTGGCCGGGAAATGGACCCATGGAATTGCCGCTTTTCACCTTGGCGGTGGGCGGCGTGCTATGGGCAATGCTGTTGCCGCTGGTCTTTCGCCGGATGGTGCTGGAGCCCGCGGTGGACCCGAAGCTACGACCGACCCTCTTCATTATCGCCGCGCCGTTTGGCTTGATGGCGGGGGCCTTGCTGAACCTGTTTCCCGAATTACCCCCCACCGTGGCGCTGATGTTCCTGTTCGCGGGTACGTTTCTCATTGTTGTGCTGATCAGTCAGACGCGTTTTCTGAATCGGGCAGGGGCAACGCTTGCCTGGTGGGCGCCGACCTTTCCAGTCTCCACCGTAGCATCGGGATATCTGCGATTGCCAAATCCGACACCGATCACAGAGGCGATTGGCCTGGGGCTGATGGTCCTAGCCTGCATCACCACAGCACTCGCCATCATTGCGACCTTCCATACCGCTTTACACATTTTCCGAGGAGACACAGCATGACCGACATGGCCGTTTCACCTACCGAAGACCGCCGCGGCGCCGTTCGAATTATCACCATCAATGACGCGCCGTGGAACCTGATGTCGTTTGAATTCATGGATCGCCTTGAAGCGATGATCGAGGAGATTGCGAATGATACGTCTACACGCGCGGTCGTGATCACCGGTGCAGGCGACAAGAATTTCTCCGCCGGTATGAATCTGAAGGAACTGATGTCCGGTGTGGAAGCCCGCGGCGGCCAATTTGTCGTGTTGGACCAGCGTCTGCGCGTCCTTTCCAAGATCGAGAACATGGGCAAGCCCTGGATCGCGACACTTTATGGGTTTTGCCTGGGCGGCGGACTGGAATTACCGCTGGCGTGCCATTTCCGGCTCGCTGCGAAAGAGGGCGCTCAAATTGGACTGCCGGAAATGGATCTTGGCACTGTACCGGCATGGGGCGGAAGCGCTCGGTTGTCCCGCTGTGTTGGCCGGGACCACGCCTTGGACATGATCCTTCGTGGCCGGAAGATCTCCGGGCCAGAGGCAAAGGACATCGGTCTCGTCACGGAAGTGCTGCCGAACGATCAACTAAAGACACGCGCATTGGAACTCGCAGAAGAACTCGCGTCCATGCCGCGCCTCGCAGTGAAAGCCATGATGAGCTGCATTGTCGGGCACGAAACGAAAACCCTGGAAGAGTCCATCGCCGACGAGCGCGCAGCCATCCATGCCACGTTCGATACGCTGGACCGTGAAGAAGGCTTCCGCGCATTTGTCGAGAAGCGCAAGCCGGTGTTCAACCAAACTAAAGAGACCTAGGCCGGCGGTCGCATCTCGGCCCAGGCCTTGTGTAGATGCTGGGCATAGGGCGCCGTGGGTTCGATATGCTGGGACGGCGGTGTGGACATGGGGTAGTCGATCACGGCCTGCTGGAATGACGGTCGCACAAAGGCCCGCTCAACATAGTCTGCCACGCGAGGATTGGCGCCGGACGTCTCCCAATGGTGGCCAAGGCCAAGCCACTTCATGCGGAACAGGCTGACCGACCACATAATGTCGGACATTGTGTAAACGTCACCCATCGCCCAAGGGCCGCCATGGGTGGTAAGCTGCGCTTCCAACGCCGCCACGTGTGCGCCCATACGCCTGTGGGCATCGACCATGCTGGCCTCGTCATAGACAAAGCCTTTGGCACTTACCTCTTTCTGTATTTTTGCCTCATAGGCTGCGATCAGGGCCGGTTCATCCGGCACCATGCTTTTAGCGGTTTCGAGAAACGTGACTTTACGGTCGTGGACGCCCTCAATGGGTTTGGCGATGCTCTCCGGGCGGGTGTCGCCATGGGGATTGTTCCCATAAAGCACGGCCACATGTGGCGCTTGGTCGATGAGCGCGATCTGCCGCGACATGGCGTCAGCCATGCCAGCCGGAACCAGCAGATCACCTCCGCCTTCTTGATCGAGATAATCACAGATCACCGCTGAATCGACGACCACGCGTTGGTGCAAATGGTCAACAAGGGTCGGAACCACGCAGGGATCAAACCCTTCACTGGTTACAGACGACTGTCCCGTATAGCCGCTCACTAGCTTGGCGTTCGGCGCACCGAGTATGCGCATGCGGACATAGGTCGGGTGATAGTTGTCTGGTAGGGTATCGGCTCGCGCAAACAGCTTCATCACATGGGCGCGGTAGGGAATACCCTTTTCAGCAAGAACTGCCCGCACCTTGTGGGAACAAACCGAAAAGGTCGCGAAATAGGCCTCGAACCGTGGCGCTTCGCCATCAGCCAATCCAACACTGTGGCTCTGCTCTGGCGCGAG
>JBCBZX010000448.1:0-1835 GCA_039815105.1 Pseudomonadota bacterium | reverse complement strand
TAGCCGTTTCACAGCTTTCGGATGTGAGAGCCAAGATCAAACGCCTACGAGCACTTGAGAAGGAGCTGGTTCGAATTTCAAAGGGCTGTGACGGTGAAGGCGTGTCAGAGGATTGCTACGTGCTGGCATCCCTTGCCGATCATCAGCTTTGCCGCCACGAACACTAATCGGCCAAAACCCATACGTTTCTGTCACTGGCGAAAACGACCGTTTGTGCACAGGGGTGCATGACCGGAACGCGGGACTTTACTGCCGTTGGAATATTGGAAGTGAATGACTGCTCTAGGCACTTGTTTGACGCTAGAATTCTATATGCGGCATCCAATTGCAAACGGCAGCATCTAGAGATGCTGCCGCTCTTTTGTTCTTACTCAAGTGTTCGCAGCAAACTCACTGCCCGCTGAGCTGTTGCAAGGCGCTAGCCCAGTCTTCAACGTGATATGTGCGGACGATCATGCCGTCTTCGAGCTCGTGAATATCGATCGTAAGAATGTCGAAGCTGCGACCTTCGCCATCGACACCGAAGAATGGACCGGTTGGTGTGCCAGTTGCGCGGCTGCGCACGGTCACAAAATTTCCATCCTGGTGCATTGCCTGGACCGACCAGTCGAGGTCAGGGATCAGCTGCGCAAAAAAGCCCATCTGACCGACAAAAGCATCGCGCGACTCGTTTTCGCCGGAATAGTTTCCGATGCTCTCCCAGTCCTCTGAGGTCACCTCAAGAAATGAGGCGGCCAATTCTGAAGAACCAGGGTCACTCAAAAGGTCGTAAAAGGTCTGAACCGTCTCTTTGTCATCTGCAAAAGCGGCTGTGGACAGCGCGGCAAGGGACACGGCGGCCAGTGTGGTTCGGATTGCATTCATGGGTCTCACTCCTAGTTAGAATTTCTAAGGCAGCGTGCGTTTGCGCCAGCCATGACTGCAATATGGACAAATGCCGATAGCATCATAAGATAGGACAGATAAATATAACTGTTCGGATTTCTGGTATAATGATCGATCGATTGCGCCAGATGGCAATCTTTGCAAAAGTCATCGATCACGGGTCGTTTCGCGGCGCCGCGCGCGAGTTGCATTTGTCGCCCTCTTTTGTCAGCCATCACATCTCGCAGCTTGAAGAGACCCTGGGTGTGGCTCTGATGTACCGATCCACACGCAAGTTAACATTGACCAATGAAGGACAGCGATTGCTCGTCGCAGCTCGAAACATGATGGAGGCTGCCGAAAGCGAACTTATTGAACTTTCCGTCTCAGCCGAGACGCCAAGCGGCGACCTAAGGCTCACACTGCCGTCGGTGCTTTCTCGAGCGCGGTTGATGAACCAAATCGCAGCGTTCTCGAAACGGTACCCACGTATACGGCTTTCCCTCGATTTTTCGGACACACGGCGTTCACTGATCGATGATGGGTTTGATATCGCGATCCGAATGAAACCCACGGCCAGAAACTCAGCGACATCGCGCAAGCTGTTTACCGTCGAACGCAAACTCGTGGCGTCGACCAACTACATCGCGAAGCGACTAACGGCTGCAAGCCCGCGCGACTTGCTCGCCTGGGATTGGATGGCGCTTGCCCCTGTCCAAAACATCCCCATCAAATTTACCAAGAAGGGCCAAGCAGACATCAACTTGAAAACGGAGGCACACATCATTGCCAATGATGCGCACGCCCTTTGCCGTTTAGCTTGCGACGGCACCGGACTGGCAATCTTGCCTGGTTTCCTTTTACAGGAATTTTTAGAAGATAGGACCCTTCAACATGTCCTCCCAGATTGGAGCCTGGGGTCCATTGATATTTTCGCACAGTGGCCAGCAAATGCACCAAAGCATGGTCTC
>JBCBZX010000212.1:0-5483 GCA_039815105.1 Pseudomonadota bacterium | reverse complement strand
GGTACATTTCTCGGCGGCTGCATTTTCTCAGGTCGTGCCGCCGGGCGCAGCGACGCCATCGGCTGACACAATAGCCACTTAAACGCAAAAGCCCGGCATCTCTGCCGGGCAATTGTCACTCCATAGTTTGCCAACCTTATCGGCGGGCGAACCGGCTGGCGCCTTTGAGCACGCCCGCGCCGATGAGAGCTGCGAGCACAATCTTGATGGGTTCGGAGACAATGAATGGCGTCACGCCCCAGGCGATGGCTTTTTCAAAGCCGTAAAGATTGGTGAGCCAGGCTACGCCGCAAGCGAACAGGATGACAGTTCCAGCCAGAATGGCCAGCACTGAGCCCGGGATTGAGCGCGTGATCCCACGGTCAGCAGCGGCGCCAGTAACGGCCGCCAATCCCAAATAGCCGACCAAGAAGCCGCCAGTTCCGCCCAGCATGTAGGCAATGCCCGCCGCGCCCGGAGCGGCAAAGACGGGGAAACCTATGGCCCCGTAAGCGAGATAGAGCACAATCGCTGCGATGCTCTCACGAGCACCAAGGGTGAGAGCAACCAGCATGACGCCCAGCGTACCAAGCGACATCGGAATCGGACCGCCGACAGCCACTTTCGCCATGGCGACCAGAAACAAGGACCCGCCGACGATGCGAAGGGCTTGCTTGGCGTAGGACGACCCAAAAACGTGGGACAGGGTGGTAGGTTGTGTGATGACGGACATGTGGGTTCCCCGAAAAAGTGTCTGCGCGCTTTTAACGGCAGACGAGGCGGGCGTCCATCAGTGATCTTGCCTAGATTTGGAGAACAGAGGGGTTGAGTGCTCGTGGTGAGGTCAGAGCGGCGCTCTCGAACATGCGCACAGCTCATGTTCTGCCGCTTTTGCACTCAAGATGGATGGCCTAGCCATCCATCTTGAGTGCCGCGATAAACGCTTCCTGCGGGATTTCCACCTTGCCGAACTGGCGCATCTTTTTCTTGCCGGCCTTCTGCTTGTCCAAGAGCTTCCGCTTCCGGCTGGCATCACCACCATAGCATTTGGCTGTCACGTCCTTACGCAGGGCAGCAATGGTTTCCCGGGCAATGACGGTGCCGCCAATGGCCGCCTGGACGGGAATTTTGAACATGTGCCGCGGTATGAGGTCTTTTAGCTTTTCGCACATGACGCGGCCACGGCTCTCGGCCTGACTGCGATGGACAAGCATGGCCAGCGCATCCACCGGTTCGCCATTCACCAGAATGCTCAGTTTCACAAGGTTCTCAGCCCGGTGCTCGCCGATCTGATAATCGAAACTCGCATAGCCCTTGGAGATGCTCTTCAGCCGGTCGTAGAAATCGAACACCACTTCGTTGAGCGGCAATTCATAGGTCACCATGGCCCGGGTGCCGACATAGGTCAGCTCGGTTTGAATGCCTCGACGTTCCTGACACAATTTGAGAATAGGGCCGAGATATTCGTCCGGCGTCAGAATGGTGGCTTTGATCCATGGTTCGCGAATTTCGGCGATCTTCATCACATCGGGCAGGTCCGCCGGATTGTGCAACATCTGCTCAGACCCATCGCTCATGGTGAGCTCGTAGACCACAGACGGCGCCGTTGCGATGAGGTCGAGATTGAACTCACGCTCCAACCGCTCTTGCACAATCTCCAAATGAAGCAAGCCAAGGAAGCCACACCGGAAACCAAATCCCAGCGCGGCGGAGCTTTCCATCTCGAAAGTGAAACTCGCATCATTGAGGCGCAATTTGCCCATTGCAGACCGCAGATCCTCAAAATCAGCCGCATCCACGGGGAAAATGCCACAGAACACAACGGATTGTGCGGGTTCAAAGCCCTTGAGCATCGTGTCGGTGGGACGCTTATCCTCGGTGATTGTGTCACCGACGCGGGTGTCCGCGACTTCTTTGATAGACGCGGTGATGAAACCGATTTCGCCTGGGCCGAGACTGTCGACATTGGCCATTTTGGGGGTGAACACGCCCACGCGCTCAACAGGATATTTCGCGTCCGTGCCCATCATGCGGATGGTCTGGCCCTTTTTCAGCTCGCCATCTATCACACGCACCAGAACAATCACGCCCAGATAGGCATCGTACCAGCTGTCAACGAGCAGCGCCTTGAGCGGCTCTTCGCGTTCGCCTTCCAGTGGCGCAGGCAGGCGGGTGACGATGGCTTCCAGAACGTCGGGAATGCCCAACCCACTTTTCGCCGATATCTCCACAGCATCTGTGGCGTCTATGCCTATCACCTCTTCAATCTGTTCTTTTACGCGGTCAGGCTCAGCCGCCGGCAGGTCAATCTTGTTCAGAATCGGCACGATCTCATGGTCATTGTCGATGGCCTGATACACATTTGCCAACGTCTGCGCCTCAACGCCTTGGGACGCATCCACCACCAAAAGCGAGCCTTCGCAGGCACTCAGCGAACGGCTGACTTCATAGGCAAAGTCAACGTGGCCCGGCGTGTCGATGAGATTGAGCACATAGGTCTCCCCATCCTTGGCCTCATAGTGCAGGCGCACGGTCTGGGCTTTGATGGTGATGCCGCGCTCGCGCTCAATATCCATATTGTCGAGCACCTGCTCTTGCATCTCGCGCTGGGCGAGGCCGCCCGTATGCTGGATCAGCCGGTCGGCAAGGGTGGATTTGCCATGGTCAATATGGGCGACAATGGAAAAGTTGCGGATGTGGGAACGCTCGGTCATGCTTGCTGCATATAGGCGGTTTCACGCACCCACAAGTGATTGAGTCGCCGCAGGACAAACAGCATGGATCAGACGACATTTGGGCCGCAATTCATTGGATTTGAGCAAACAAAACGTCATCGTCACCGGTGGGGGAACAGGTATTGGCCTGGTGTTGGCGCGTAAGCTCGCGGCAGCGGGCTCCCATGTCACGATCAGCGGGCGGCGCGAGGCGGTACTGCAGAAGGCTGCAGGCGCGCACTCGCAGCTTGCTTTTTTGGCCGGCGATGTAACTGACACGGAACACCAAACGCAATTGTTCGCGGCGAGCCAACACCATGGTGGCGGACCGGTCACTCTTTTGCTCAACAATGCTGGCTACATCACGCTGACCAATGGGTTCCCCGACAATGGGGGGTCCGACGAGGAAATCGCGCAGCTGTTTGCAATCAATTGCGTCGCCCCGCTTCAAATGACACGCAGGTTTATTGAACAGGCAAGTGCCGGGGGCTCAGTGGTTCAGATCGGGTCCCTATCGGCACAAGTGCCGGTGGAGGCCATGGCCCTCTATGCCGGGACAAAAGCGGGATTGGCCCATGCCAATGCCGGCTTGCGAACGCAAGCCGCACGGTCCGGCGTCAAACTGCTACACGTCCAAACACCCGCCACCGAAACTCCTATGACCAAAGACATGGCGGTGGGGATGATGGATTTAGAGACAATGACAGACCGCATTCTGGCGGGCATCAAAGCTGGTCGCCGCGAAATCAAACCGAGCGTGGAATGCTACACCACCGCGCTTGGCAACCGCATCTGGCCCGCCATTCCAAAATGGATTGCCGACCGCCGCTACAAGGACTTTCCGTGACTTACCGCGCCCTGAACGATCTGTTGACCGCGGCCAAAGCCTATTATCAGGCCAAAGCCGAATTGCAGACGTTTGTACAGTGGCCTTCAGATCTCAAGTCAACCCATCGCGAGCCCGTTTGGAAACCGGGTTGCGCCCATCTTCAGTGCGACTTTCCAGCGAGCTCAGCTGGCGGCGTGGGCACCCAATTGATCGACGCCATCTATCCTGCCGAACACATGCTGGAATGGCGCACGACTTACACTCAAGCAGAGGTCGGCGCGGATTATCTGGCTCGCTCCGCGTGGTTTGAGCTCATAGGACCAAATGGGCATTTTCATTCAGATCAATGCATTGCGTTCATCGCCTATTGGGGGCGGGGGCTGACCTACCCTTGGCACAAGCACGAAGCCGAAGAGATTTATACAATTGTGGCCGGAGAAGCGTGCCTCCACGTGGAGGGGGAAGCGGATAAGACGGCCAAGAGCGGCGATTGCCGATTGCACTTGCCGTGGCAGCCCCATGCCTTGACGACACCTGATGCACCGGTGGCCACGTTCTGCATGTGGCGCGGGTCGGGCCTCAATGCCGATCCAGTCGTTATAGCGAACGGCTGAGACCTATCTCATCAGGCTGTTAGCCAGGCCGTCGGGCAATGGAATGTGCTCGCGATCATCCCCCGGGGGCAAACGGAAGCGGCCATGCTCCCAATCGCCCTCCATCCACGCCCTGGCGGCATGCTCGATCTTCTCACGGGATGAAGCCACAAAATTCCACTTGATGTAACGTGGGCCACCCATGGTGTCTCCACCCAGAAGCATCAGACGCGCACCGGCCTCTCCAGCGACAGCCATAATGGGGTCTCCAGGCCGAAAAATGAGCATGGCCCCCGGCTGGTAAGTCTCGCCTGCAACTTCAACCGAACCGCTGAGAACATAAATTCCGCGGTCCTCGTGATCATCGGGCAAGGGCAATTTCGCACCGGCTTCCAATTGCGCATCGAGATAGAAGAGGTTCGACAGGGCTGACACGGGCGCCTGCTCGCCATAGGCATTGCCCATAATCAGGCGGAGCGTCTTGCCCTCGCCCTCAATGATGGGGAGCTCCTTCTGACCTCGATGTTCGAACGTGGCCGGCTGATCTTCATGCGCCTCGGGGATTGCAAGCCAAGTCTGAATGCCAAACAGACTTGAGCGTTTGGCGCGGGTCTCTGCGCTGGTGCGCTCGGAATGGGTGACGCCGTGGCCCGCCATCATCCAGTTTACCTCACCGGGATAGATCATCTGGTTCGTGCCGAGGCTGTCGCGATGCTGAAACTCGCCTTCAAACAGATATGTCACCGTGCCGAGGCCGATATGAGGGTGCGGGCGAACATCTATTCCGCCTTCGGTGACAAACTCGGCCGGGCCCATCTGGTCAAAGAAGATGAACGGACCCACCATTTGACGCTTGACCGAGGGAAGTGCGCGGCGAACTTCAAACCCGCCGAGATCATGGGTGCGGGGAATTATAAGTGTCTCAAGCGCCGATACGTCCGTAGGCACATGGCACTGGGGGTCGAGGGCAGGGTTCCAGCTCATGACTTCACAATCCTATTTGCTATGCTTGGCCTATCAGCTATTTTTGACATTGGAGCCAGCCAGTTTCCGACGTCTGTCCCGGACCAACCGCTCGCGGCGCGTCAGCTTGCGGCGCGTTTCGTGGCCGGACCCTTCCACCATGGCTTCCAAAATCGCATCTAAAGTTCGGTCGTCGAGAAACGCGATCCGTTCAGCAAGCTCATTGGCCACCAGGGTGCATTTGGGCGGCAATTTCGCAGTGTCCACAACGACCCGCGGATCGGACAATCGTGCCAGACGTTCCAATTCCTCCGCATCATCCCAAATGACCTGCAGGTAGCCAATGATGCGCTGCAGCATGTCCCAAGTGGGGCGACCCCGCCGTCCATGTTCGAGTGCCGACAG